>NZ_DAOLKE010000004.1:0-36331 GCF_035331805.1 Plasticicumulans sp.
CAGCTCGGCGGCGACGGCGAGCGCCGGGAACACGTGGCCGCCGGTGCCGCCGGCCATCACCAGCACCGGCGCGCCGCCGGCCGGCATCGGAACCGGTGTGCTCATGGCGCGCGCACCTTCGCAAGCAGCCGGTCGCGCCTGAGCTTCGGGTCCTCTTCGAGCCGCGATTCGGCATCGACGCGCAGCAGGATCGCGTAGGCGATGCACATGACGACCAGCGAGGAGCCGCCGTAGCTGATGAACGGCAGCGTCAGGCCCTTGGTCGGCAGCACGCCCATGTTCACGCCCATGTTGATCAGCGCCTGGAAGCCGATCCACAGGCCGATGCCGTAGGCCACCGAGGCGCCGAAGGGCTGGCGCAGGCGCTCGCAGCGCGCGCCGACCTGGAAGCTGCGCACGACGATGACCAGATAGGTCGCGAGCACGCAGAGCACGCCGAGCAGGCCGAGCTCCTCGGCGATGATCGCGAAGATGAAGTCGGTGTAGGCCTCGGGCAGGTAGAAGAGCTTCTGCACGCTGGCGCCGAGTCCGACGCCGTCGAACTCGCCGCGGCCGATCGCGATCAGCGACTGCGTGAGCTGGAAGCCCTTGTTGAACGGGTCTTCCCACGGGTTCAGGAAGCTCGACAGGCGCGCGCGCCGGTACGGCGAGGACCACAGCAGCACGGCCATGCCGCCGACCACGAGCAGCTGCATCGCCGAGAACTGCCAGAAGTTGACGCCGCCGAGGAACACCAGCCCGAGCGCGACGGCGATGATGACCATGGTCGCGCCGAAGTCCGGCTCCATCAGCAGCAGCAGCGCCAGCACGCCGAGCACCATCAGCGGCCGGATCATCGCGACGATCGACTCGCGCAGCGCCTGCGCGTGGCGGCGCAGATAGCCGGCGACGTACAGGATCGACGCGAGCTTGGCGAGCTCCGAGACCTGCACGTTCATGATGCCGAGGTTGATCCAGCGCCACGAACCGTTGACGCGCCGGCCGATGCCGGGGATCAGCACCAGCACCAGCAGCACGCCGACAACCATCAGGATCGCCGGTCCGCGGCGATACCAGGTCTCGACCTCGACCTGGAAGGCCAGCCAGCCGAGCAGCAGGCCGAGGGCGACGTAGGCGAACTCGCGGTACAGGAAGTACAGCGGCGCATCGGCCTGACGGTCGGCGATCGGCATCGAGGCCGAGGTCACCATCAGCACGCCGAAGGCGATCAGGCCGATGGCCGGGAACACCAGCCACGGGTCGAGCGGTGCCAGCCGGTCATGGTCGGGCGCGACGTGGCGCACGCGGTCGATGACGACGTTCAGCATGAGCCGGCCACCCGCCGTGCAGCCTGCGCGAACAGCCGGCCGCGTTCGGCGTAGCTGCGGTACATGTCGAGGCTCGCGCAGGCCGGCGACAGCAGCACGATGTCGCCGGGCTGCGCGAGCGCGGCGGCGCGCGCGACCGCCTGCTCCATGTCCGCGACCCGCTCGCAGGGCAGGCGCCCGGCAAGCGCTGCCTCAATGCGCGGCGCATCGCGCCCGAGCAGCACGACGGCGCGGGCGCGGCCGTCGAGGGCCTCGGCGAGCGGCGCGAAGTCCTGGCCCTTGCCGTCGCCGCCGGCGATCAGCACCAGCCGGCCGGGCAGGCCGGCGATCGCCGCGACGGTCGCCCCGACGTTGGTGCCCTTGGAATCGTCATACCAGCGCACGCCGGCGTGCTCGGCGACCAGCTGCGTGCGGTGCGCAAGGCCGGCGAAGGCCCGCGCCGCCGCGAGCATCGGCGCCAGCGGCAGGCCGGCGGCCGCACCGAGTGCGAGCGCCGCGAGCACGTTCAGGGCGTTGTGCAGGCCGCCGATGCGAAGCTCCGCGGCATCGAGCAGCGCCGTGGCGCCGTGCATCAGCCGGATCGTGTCGCCGTGGCGTTCGAGGCCGTAGTCGCCGGCAGCCGGCGGCCGGTCGCTGCCGAAGCCGATCACCGGCCGCTCCGGCCGGATCATCGCGCGCACGCGCGCATCGTCGCGGTTGACGACCTGCACGGCGGCGCGCTCGAACAGCCGCGCCTTGGCCGCGGCGTAGTCGTCCATGCCGTCGTAGCGGTCGAGGTGATCGGCGCTGACGTTCAGCACGGTCGCGGCCACGCAGGCGAGCGAGTGCGTGGTTTCGAGCTGGAAGCTGGAGAGCTCCAGCACGTACAGCCCCGGCACGTCGCCGGCGGCCTCGCGTTCGAGCCACAGATCGAGCGCCGCCGTGCCGAGGTTGCCGCCGACCGCCGGACGCACGCCGGCGGCGGTGGCCATCTCGCCGAGCAGCGTGGTCACGGTCGACTTGCCGTTCGAGCCGGTGATGCCGATCACCGGCACGTCCGTCAGGCGCGCGAACAGTTCGATGTCGCCCCAGACCGGCACGCCGCGCGCCGCGCAGGCGGCGATCGCCGGCGTGCGCACGCTGATGCCGGGGCTGACGATCAGCCGGGCGGCGCGCGCGAACAGGGCTTCGGCCTGAATCAATCCGAAGTCGCCGCAGCAGACCTCGGCCTCAGGGGCGATGCGATCGAGCTCGGCGAGCCCGGGCGGTGCGCTGCGCGTGTCGACGACGGCGAAGCTCGCGCCGAGGTGCGCGAGCGCGAGCGCCGCCGACAGGCCGGAGACGCCGAGCCCGACGACCAGCGTCAGGCCGTGGAGATCGGGACGGGGAGCCGGGACCATGACCATGGGCGGCTCACCGGATCTTCAGCGTGGACAGGCCGATCATCACGAGGATCACCGTGATGATCCAGAAGCGCACGATCACGCGCGGCTCCGGCCAGCCCTTGAGTTCGAAGTGGTGATGGATCGGCGCCATCCGGAAGATGCGCCGGCCGGTCAGCTTGTACGAGCCGACCTGCAGGATCACCGACACGGTCTCCATGACGAACACGCCACCCATGATCACCAGCACGATCTCCTGACGCACGATCACGGCGACGATGCCGAGGGCAGCGCCGAGCGCGAGCGCGCCGACATCGCCCATGAACACCTGCGCCGGATAGGCGTTGAACCACAGGAAGCCGAGGCCGGCGCCGAAGATCGCGCCGCAGAACACGATCATCTCGCCGACGCCGGAGATGTACGGGATGCCGAGATAGCCGGCGAACACCGAGTTGCCGGTCACGTAGGCGATGACGCCGAGGCCGCCGGCGACCATGACCGTCGGCATGATCGCCAGACCGTCGAGGCCGTCGGTCAGGTTCACGGCGTTGCTGGAGCCGACGATGGTCAGGTATGCGAGCAGCAGGAACCACGGACCGAGGTCGATCGCGACGTGCTTGAAGAACGGCACGATCAGCTGCGTCGACACCGGCGTCTTGGCGATCAGGTACAGCAGCAGCGCGGCGAGCGCGCCGGCGATGGTCTGCCAGAAGTATTTCTCCTTCGCCGACAGGCCCTTGCTGTTCTTCTTGACCAGCTTGCGGTAGTCATCGACCCAGCCGATGGCGCCGAAGGCCAGCGTCACGCCGAGCACGATCCACACGTAGGGATTGCGCAGGTCCGCCCACAGCAGCGTCGAGACCGCGATCGCGACCAGGATCAGCGCGCCGCCCATCGTCGGCGTGCCGGCCTTCTTCAGGTGCGTCTGCGGCCCGTCGCTGCGCACCTGCTGGCCGATCTGGTATTGCGACAGCCGGCGGATCATCACCGGCCCGACCAGCAGCGCGAGCAGCAGCGCCGTCAGCAGCCCGAGGATCGCGCGCAGCGTCAGGTACGAAAAGACATTGAAGCCGCTGTACAGCTGGGTCAGCAGCTCGGCCAGGAAAACCAGCATTTGTTCAGTGCGCTCCCGCCAGGGGGTCGTGGTCATGGGGATCGAGGGCCCGCACGACGCGCTCCATGCGCATCGAACGCGAGCCCTTGACCAGAATCGTCGGCGCCACGCCGGCGGCGAGATCCGCCGCGAGCGTCGCCGTCAGGCTGTCGATGTCGTCGAAGTGCCGGCCACCGGCACCGAAGGCCCGCACCGCGTGCCGGCTGCGGCTGCCCAGCGCGTACAGGCGCGCGAAGCCGCAGGCACGCGCGCGCTCGCCGCTCTGGGCGTGCAGCGCGTCGGCCTCGGCCCCGAGCTCGCCCATGTCGCCGAGCACCAGCCAGTGCTCGCCGGGCTCGGCCGCCAGCGTCTCCAGCCCGGCGGCGAGCGAGGCCGGATTGGCGTTGTAGGCGTCGTTGACGAGCGTCGCGCCGTGCAGGCCGGCGAGGCGCTGCAGGCGCCCGGCGACCGGATGCAGCGACGCAAGGCCGGCGGCGATGTCTTCGGCGCCCGCGCCGAGCGCATAGGTCGCGGCGGCGGCCGCGCAGGCGTTGCGCAGGTTGTGCCGGCCGCTCAGCGGCAGTTCGAACTCGATGTGCTCCCGCTGCGGCAGGCTCAGGCGCACGCGCTGCGTGGCGGCATCGAGGACGACGGCGCTCACGTCGGCCGGTGCGTCCAGCCCGAAGCTCAGCGCCGGGCGGGCGCCGACCAGCTCGCGCCAGTAGCCGAAGTAGCAGTCATCGGCGTTGAGGATCGCCACGCCCTGCGCACCGAGCCCGGTGAAGATCTCGCCCTTGGCGCGCGCGACGCCGTCGAGGCTGCCGAAGCCTTCGAGGTGGCAGGGACCGGCGTTGTTGAGGATCGCGACCGAGGGCTGCACCAGGGCGGTCAGGTAGGCGATCTCGCCGGGGTGGTTGGCACCCATCTCGATGACCGCGCAGTCGTGATCCTCATCGAGGCCGAGCAGCGTCAGCGGCACGCCGATGTCGTTGTTCAGGTTGCCGCGCGTCGCCAGCACCCGGGCGCGCCGGCGCAGGATCGCCGCCGACATCTCCTTCAGCGTGGTCTTGCCGTTGGAGCCGGTCAGGCCGATCACCGGACCGCGGAAGGCCGCGCGCGCCAGCGCACCGAGCCGCCCGAGCGCGAGCCGGGTGTCCGGCACCAGCAGCTGCGGCAGGTCGAGCGGCTGCGGATGCGCGACCAGCGCCGCGCAGGCCCCGCGCGCGGCCGCGGTCGCGACCCAGGCGTGACCGTCGAAGTTCGGGCCGGCCAGCGCGACGAACAGCTCGCCGGGCACGATCGTGCGCGAATCGGTCGACACGCCGCGGACTTCGGTGTCGTGGCCGGTCAGTTCGGCGCACAGTCCGGTCGCGAGGTGCGAGAGCGGCTGCGGCTTCATGCAGATGTCTCCCCGAACAGGGCGGCGACCTCGGCGCGGTCGCTGTACACGCGCCGTTCGCTGCCGATGATCTGGTAATCCTCGTGGCCCTTGCCGGCGATCAGCACCACGTCCCCGGGGCGGGCCGCCGCCAGCGCCTGGCGGATGGCCGCGGCGCGCTCGGGCTCGACCTGCACGCGCGCGGGCTCGGCGCAGCCGGCCCGGATGTCGGCGAGGATCGCCAGCGGGTCCTCGCTGCGCGGATTGTCGCTGGTCAGGATCACGCGATCGGCGAGGCGCTCGGCGGCCGCGCCCATCAGCGGACGCTTGCCGGCATCGCGATCGCCGCCGCAGCCGAACACGCAGTACAGCCGTCCGGCCGTGTGCGCGCGCAGCGCGGTCAGCACCGACTGCAGCGCGTTCGGCGTGTGGGCGTAGTCGACGACCGCGAGCGGGCGGTCCGCACCGCCGCCGAAGCGCTCCATGCGCCCCGGCACCGTGCGCGAGCGCGCAAGCCGGCCGACGGCCTCATCGAGCGGCATGCCGAGCGCGAGCAGCGCCGCGAGGCAGGCGAGCAGGTTCTGGGCGTTGAAGCGCCCGAGCAGCGTGCTCGCGAGTTCGGCGGCCCCGAGGTGGGTGTGCACGCTCAGGCGCAGGCCGTCGGTGTCGCAGACCGGCTCGCTGCCCTGCACCCAGCCGGCCAGCCCCTCGGTGTCGAGCACATCGAGGCCGTAGCCGTGGATCGGCGCGCGCGCCACCGTGCACAGCGAACGCCCGAAGGCGTCATCGAGGTTCAGCACCGCGGCGCCGATGTCGAGTTCGGCGAACAGCCGCATCTTGGCCGCCGCATAGGCCGCGGCCGTGCCGTGATAGTCGAGGTGATCGCGGCTCAGGTGCGTCAGGATCGCGCAGGCGTAGTGCACGGCCTCGACCCGCCCCTGATCGAGCGCGTGCGAGGAGACTTCCATGGCCGCGTGACGCACGCCGGCCTCGACAAAGGCGGCGAGGCGCTGCTGCACGCCGATCGCATCGGGGGTCGTGTGCGAGGCGCTCTCGAACGGTCCGCCCCAGAGGCCGTAGCCGAGCGTGCCGAGCAGGCCCGCCGGGCGTCCGGGTTCGGAAAGCGCCTGCGCGAGGAAGTGCGTGCACGAGGTCTTGCCATCGGTGCCGGTGACGCCGAGCACCGCCAGCGCGTGCGACGGGATGCCGTACAGCCGGCTCGCCAGCTGTGAGACCTGCCGGCCGAGCCGTTCGATCGGGATCGCCGGCACCGGCAGCAGCGGTGCCGCGGCCGGCGGCTCCCACAGCACGGCGCTCGCACCGCGCCCGATCGCCTGCTGCACGTGGTCGAGACCGTGGCCGCTGTGGCCGCGCACGGCGCAGAACACCGCCCCCGGGGTCACGGTGCGGCTGTCGAGCGCGAGCGCCGTGACCGGCAGTTCAGGCACGTCGCGGGCGAATCCGGCGAGCAGGACGGACAGCGGCAGCATCACGGACGCTCCCGTTTCGCCGTCGCCGGCGCGGCAGCCGGTGCCGTCGTGCTTGCCATCACCGGCCGCGCCGGCGTCAGGCGCGGATCGACGATGTTGTCCGGCGGCACGTTCATGACGCGCAGCGCCCCGGCCATGACCTTGCTGAACACCGGCGCGGCGACCAGCCCGCCGTAGTAGGACTTGCCCTTCGGGTCATCGACGATGACGACCATCGCCAGCCGCGGCTTGCTGACCG
This sequence comes from Plasticicumulans sp., assembly GCF_035331805.1. Taxonomy (NCBI): domain Bacteria; kingdom Pseudomonadati; phylum Pseudomonadota; class Gammaproteobacteria; family Candidatus Competibacteraceae; genus Plasticicumulans; species Plasticicumulans sp. Next base: position 6,868 of record NZ_DAOLKE010000004.1, read on the forward strand.
GCGCGAAGCCCGCGAACACCGAGTAGTAGTTGTTCTTCGCGTAGCCGCGGCCGACGATCTTGTGGACGGTGCCGGTCTTGCCGGCGACGCGGTAGCCGGCGACGCTCGCCTGGATCGCCGTGCCGTCGCGGCTGACGACGGCTTCCATCATCGGCATCAGCTTCCTGACCGTGGCCTCGGACAAAATGCGCTCGCCCTCCGGCGCCCGGTCGAGCTTGACCAGCGACACCGGCCGGATCACGCCGCCGGAGGCGAGCGCCGCGTAGGCCCGCGCGAGCTGCAGCGGCGTCATCGAGATGCCGTAGCCGAAGCTCTGGTTGGCGTGGCTGATCGTGCTCCAGCGCGAGTAGTGCGCGAGCCACCCGCCCTGCTCGCCCGGGAAGCCGATGCCGCTGGTGCGCCCGAAGCCGAGCTTGCGGAACAGGTCCCACAGCCGCTCGGCCGGCAGCGCCAGCGCGATCTTGGTGGCGCCGACGTTGCTCGACTTGACGATCACGCGCGTCACGTCGATCAGGCCGTAGTTGTGCGTGTCGCGCACCGTGTAGCGCCCGACGCTCATGTGGCCGGGGCTGGTGCTGATCGGCGTGTCCGGCCGGAACCTGCCGCTTTCGAGGCCCATCGCCACCGTGAACGGCTTCATGACCGAGCCGGGTTCGTAAACGTCGGTCAGCGCGCGGTTGCGCAGCAGGTCGCCGCGGATCGCGCCGCGATCGTTCGGATTGGTGCCGGGCTGGTTGACCATCGCCAGCACCTCGCCGGTCTGCACGTCGAGCACGACGGCAGTGGCGGCGGCAGCGCCGTGTTCGAGCATCGCGGCCTTGACCGCGCGGTAGGCGATGTACTGGATGCGCCGGTCGATCGACAGCGTCACCGTGCGTCCGGGCTGCGGCTCGCGCACGCTCTCGACTTCGTCGACGGTGTGGCCGTAGCGGTCACGGATCACGCGCTTCTCGCCGGGCACGCCCTGCAGCGTCGAGTTCCACGCCAGCTCGATGCCTTCCTGACCGTCGTCGTCGATGTCGGTGAAGCCGAGCAGGTGCGAGGTCACCTCGGCCGACGGATAGAAGCGCCGGTATTCGCGCTGCAGGAACACGCCCGGAATCGCCCGCACCTGGATGCGCGCGGCGGCATCGGGTTCGAGCGCGCGACGCAGATACATGAATTCCTTCTTCTCGCGCGACAGGACCTTGGCTTCGAGTTCCGAGGGGGTCATGCCGAGCAGGCGTGCGAGCTCCGGCAGGCGCTCGCGGTTGGCGAGCAGCGTCGGCGGATGCGCCCAGACGCTGTCGACCGGCGAGCTGACCGCCAGCGGCTCGCCGTGGCGGTCGGTGATCATGCCGCGGTGTGCCGGCACCTCGACGCTGCGCAGGAAGCGCTCGTCGCCCTGGCCCTGCAGGAATTCGGTATCGATCAGCTGCAGGTAGACGGCGCGCGCGACGATGCCGAGCGCGGCCAGCGCGAACAGGCCGAGGACGAGCTTGCGGCGATTGGTCGTCCAGCTGCCCGGGGACGCGCGCAGCTTGCGCGACGGCGATGACGGAGAGCGTTTCATCGGATCACGTAGATGACCGCTTCGGGCGCGGGTATGCCCATGTCCAGCCGGGTGCGCGCGGCCTGGTCGATCACCGACTCGGTCGCGAGCGTGCTCTGCTCCAGCTGCAGCTGGTTCCATTCGATGTCGAGGTCGTCGCGGACCTTCTGCAGCCCCTGCAGCTCGACGAACAGCTTGCGGCTCTGGTGCTTGCTCCAGACGATGCCGACACCGGTGGCGAGGATCGTCAGCACCAGCACCAGCACCGTGCCGAGGTTCTGGCCGACCGGGTCGTGCTCGGCCGGCTCGTCGACGAGTCGCCCGGCCTCGGCAGCCTGCGGCTTTTCGGTCTCGGCAACCGGCGGCGGCACCGCGACTTCGACGGGAGCGACCGTGACCTCGGTCGTCAGGAGCGGCAGCGGCGCGTTCATGGCAGCTTCTCGGCGACGCGCAGCACGGCGCTGCGCGCGCGCGGATTGGCGTCGATCTCGGCCGCGGACGGCTGCACGGCCTTGCCGATGAGCTTCAGCGTCGCGCCGCTCGGCCCGCCGGTCACCGGCAGCCCGGGCGGCAGTTCCTGGCCGCGCGCGCCGGCGCGCAGGAAGCGCTTGACGATGCGGTCTTCCAGCGAGTGGAAGCTGATCACGGCGAGCCGGCCGCCGGGCGCGAGCAGCCCGACGGCCTGCGCGAGTGCGTCCTGCAATTCGTCGAGTTCGCGGTTGACGTGGATGCGGATCGCCTGGAAGGCGCGCGTCGCCGGATGCTTGCCGCGCTCGCGCGTCGGCACGGCGGCGGCCACGAGGCCGGCAAGCTGCGCGGTGCTGGCAATCGGGGTTTCAGCGCGGGTCTCGACGACGCGCCGGGCGATGCGCCGGTGAAAACGCTCCTCGCCGAGATCGCGCAGCACCAGGGAAATCTCCGCCTCGCCGGCCGCCGCCAGCCATTCGGCTGCACTCGGCCCGCCGGCCGGATCCATGCGCATGTCGAGCGGCCCGTCCTGCTGGAAGCTGAAGCCGCGACGCGCATCGTCGAGTTGCGGCGACGAGACGCCGAGATCGAACAGTATGCCGTCGAGCCGGCCTTCGAGACCGTGCGCCCGCACGGCCGCCGCCAGCCCGCTGAACGGACCGGCCACGAACTGCAGGCGGGGATCGATGGCCGCGAGCGCACGCGCCTCGGCGGCCGCTTCCGGATCGCGATCGAGGGCCAGCAGGCAGCCGTCGGCCCCGAGGCGCGCCAGCACCGCGCGGGCGTGACCGCCGCGGCCGAAGGTGGCATCGAGATAGCAGCCCCGTGCCCGCACGTTCAGGGCATCGACGGCCTCGTGCAGCAGCACGCTTTGATGAAGCAGGGTGGAGGTCATGACTTCAGAAGGAGAGCGATTCCAGATCGTCGGGCAGGGAGCCTGCCTCGCCGCCGTCCTCGGCCAGCCACTGCTCGCGCAGCCGATACCAGGTCTGCTCGTCCCAGAGCTCGAACTTGTTCCCCTGCCCCACCAGCACCACATGTTTTTCGAGCTTCGCGAATTCCCGCAGCGGCGCCGGTATCAGCAGACGCCCCGAGCCGTCGGGTTGCAGTTCCTCGGCGTGCCCCATCAGCAACCGCTTCAGGCTGCGGGCGGCGCGGTTCGTACTCGACAGCTGCACCAGTCGCGCTTCCACCTGCTCCCAGACCGGCAGCGGATACAAAAGGAGACACCCGTCACGATCGATCGTGACGACCACCTGGTCACTGCCACTTTCGGAGAGCCGATCCCGGAACCGGGCGGGGATCGAGAGCCGTCCCTTGCTGTCGAGCGAAAGAGGGGAAATCCCGCGAAACAAGCGCCTGATCCTCGCTGCCGTACCGCGGCCTGCCCGACTGTCCCACTACGTTCCACGTTTTCCCACTATAGGAACCGCGCCGGAAGCCTGTCAAGGAGAACACGGCCCGCGGACGCCACGGTTTTGCTTTTTCTACAACAGCTTATCGGTGCGCATACAACATGGGTTGCGCCCCCACAACAGCCACCGGACTGCCGATGCCGCATTGCACCATTCAGGAGCAAACCGCTGTCAGCCACCGCCGGAAAACGTCATGTCCCCCGCCGCACGGACAGACAGCCGCGCGGCTTGCGGCGAACCGCAAGCCGGGGCTGGAAACAGGGAGATTCAGGAAGGAGGAAGTCGGCCTGTAAGCCGGGTTCTGTCGAGGACGATCATTCATCTGCGACGCCCGTCACCGGACGCCTGTAGCGACCTACCCGGGAGCCGTGCGGGCCACACGCTGGCGCTCCCCTATTTGGTCTTGCTCCGGGTGGGGTTTTCCGTGCCGGCGACTGTTGCCAGCGCCGCGGTGCGCTCTTACCGCACCTTTTCACCCTTGCCGTTCGCCTCGCGGCGACTTGGGCGGTTTGTTTTCTGTGGCACTTTCCGTGGGCTCACGCCCCCCAGGCGTTACCTGGCACCCTGCCCTGCGGAGCCCGGACTTTCCTCCGCCCCCGCACGCGGGGGCCGCGATCGTCCGGCCGACTTCCGGGCGCGGATTCTGCGCGGCCACCGACGGCAGGGCAAGTCATGCGCCGGATGCCCCGTCGCCGGACAGCTCCAGCGCCCGTGCGTACAGCACGTTCCTGCGGGCACCGGTGATCTTCGCCGCCAGCGCCACGGCGCGCCCGAGCGGCAGCTCGGCGAGCAGCAGGCGCAGTACGCGCTCGGCCCCGGCATCCGCTCCGGCCCCGGCATCGGGCGCCTCGGCGCCCTGCACGAGCACGACGAACTCGCCGCGGCGCTCCTCCTCGCTCGCTGCGAAATGCGCGGCCAGCGCTCCGAGCCCGGCCCGGCGCACGGATTCGTAGCGCTTGGTCAGCTCGCGGGCGATGGCCGCCTCGCGCGCCGGCCCGAAGGTTTCGGCGAGATCGGCGAGGCTCTCGGCGATGCGGTGGCTGGACTCGAACAGCACCAGCGTGCGCGTCTCGGCCGCCAGTTCCGACAGCCGTGCACGGCGGGCCGCGGCTCGGGCCGGCAGGAAACCTTCGAACACGAAGCGATCGGTCGGCAGCCCCGAGACCGACAGCGCAGCGATCAGGCTGCTCGGACCGGGCACGGCGACCACCTCGATGCCGGCCGCCTGCGCGGCACGCACGAGGTGATAGCCCGGATCGGAAATCAGCGGCGTGCCGGCATCGGACACCAGCGCCAGCGACTGGCCGGCGAGCAGCTCCCCGACCAGTCCGGCGCAGCGGTCGCGCTCGTTGTGCTCGTGCACCGACACCAGCGGCGTATGGATGCCGAAATGGCGCAGCAGCGCACCGCTGTGGCGGGTATCCTCGGCCGCCACCCGCTCGACCGACGCGAGCGTCTGCTGCGCGCGCGGACTCAGATCGAGCAGATTGCCGATCGGCGTGGCCACCACGTATAAGATGCCGATGCGTACGGACACGACAGGACTCCGGAAGATGTGTGGCAGGGCTCCGGCGCCATGACCTCCGGCGCCGGCCGGCCTGCCCATCTGCTGCGCGGCGCGGCCGGCGAGGCCTTGGCCGAAGCCTGGCTGGTGCAGCAGGGCCTGAAACCGTTGATGCGCAATTTCCGCTGCCGGCCCGGCGAGATCGATCTCGTGATGCACGAGACCGGCACCCTCGTGTTCGTCGAGGTGCGCTTCCGCCGCGATTGCGGCTTCGGCACGGCGCTCGAAAGCGTCACGGCCGGCAAGCAGCGCCGCCTGCTGCGGGCCGCGGCAGTCTACCTGCAACAGCACGGCGATACGCTGCCGTGCCGCTTCGACGTGGTCGGCATCTCGCCCGGCCCGGACGGCCATCCCGTTTACGAATGGGTACGCGACGCCTTTCGCGCCGACTGAAACCGCGTACCCGCCTGCCTACGGAATCCCGCACACATGATTCGCCGAACCCTGCACCTGCTCCCCGTGCTCGGCCTGAGCGGCCTTGTCTTCCTCGGCGGCCCGAGCGGCTGCGCCGGCGTCGTCGCCGGTGGCGCGGCCGCGGTCAGCGTCGCGCACGACCGGCGCACGGCCGGCACCGTCGTCGAGGACGAGAGCATCGAGATGAAAGCGGTCGCCGAGCTCGACCGTCACGGCATCAGTGCCCGCTCGCACCTGAACGTCACGAGCTACAACCGCAGCGTGCTGATCTGCGGCGAGGTGCCCGACGAGGCCACGCGCCAGCAGGCCGAAGCCGTCGTGCGCCGTGTCGCCGAGGTGCGGCAGGTGTTCAACGAGGCTGCCATCCTGCCGGCGAGCACGCTCGCCAGCCGCTCGAACGACACCTGGCTGACGACGCGCGCGAAGACGGCGCTGTTCAACGTCGACGGCATCCGCGACTTCGACCCGACCCGGGTCAAGGTCGTGACCGAACGCGGCATCGTCTATCTGATGGGGCTGGTGAGCAGCGCCGAAGCCGAGTCGGTCACGGCAGCGGTGCGCAGCGTGCCGGGCGTGCAGAAGGTCGTGCGGCTGTTCGAGTACATCGACCGCTGATCCGCCCGGGAACCGGGCGCGCGGCTGAACGGGCGCCTGCCTGCCCGGAATTGCTTGACGAATTACTTGACGAGCTTCAACGCCGGGCGCTTGCCGCTGCCACGCTCGGGCTGGGACGGCGACGGCGGCGGTTCGCTGCCCGGCTCGTCCGGGAAGGCCGTGCCCTGACCGTTCTCGCGCGCGTAGATCGCCATCACCGCCACCACCGGCACGCGCACGGTGCGCGCCAGCCCGCCGAAGCGGGCACTGAACTCGATGTGGTCGTTGCCCATCGCCAGGCCATGCACGGCGCTCGGGCTGACGTTCAGCACGATGCGACCGTCATGCACGTGCTGCGGCGGCACGTCGACCCCCTCGACCCTGGCGTTGACGAGGATGTGCGGGGTCATGGCGTTGTCGAGGATCCATTCGTACAAGGCCCGGATCAGATAGGGGCGATTGGAGGTCATCGCACGGTCTCGCTGGACGGGGGGCGGGCGGCGGGACCATCGTCGCGCATTTCCTGCTCGACCGCACTCAGACTCTGGCGAAACGCCGGCCGCGCGAACATGCGCGCCGCGTATTCGAGCACCGGCGCCGCCTCGGGCGGCAGTTCGATGCCGTAGTGCGCGAGGCGCCACAGCAGCGGCGCCAGCGTCGCGTCGATCAGGCTGTAGTCGGTGCCGAGGAAGTACGGGCGCGCCGCAAACACCGCGGCGCCGGCCACGAGCTGCGAACGCAGCGCCTCGCGCGCCAGCTCGCGCTCCTCGCGCACGCTGCGCGACAGCCGCGGCAGCTGCGCGTACAGATCCTGTTCGATGCGGGCGAGCGCCAGCCGCTGGCGGGCACGACCGGCCGGGTCGGTCGCGAGCATGGGCGGATGCGGATAGCGCTCGTCGAGGTATTCGATGATGACGCGGTCGTTGTAGAGCACGACATCGCGATCGACCAGCGTCGGCAGATGGCCGCCGGGGCTGGCTTCGAGCAGGTCGGGGGGCGGGCTGGCGGGATTGACCCAGACGAACTCCGGGTCCAGCCCCTTTTCCAGCAGCACCAGACGCACGCGGTGGCAGTGGCAGCAGTTGCAGAGCGAATACAGCGTCAGGGTCGATCTGCGGCTGGCTGCTCCGGCCATGGCCCTCTCCGGATAGATCGGCGGGATGCGGGACGCGGGGCGGCTGCCATGACCGGCAATCCGCCCCGCGCGCCGTGCGTCAGTGGATGTCCTTCCAGTATTCCTTCTTCAGAAGGTAGAAGACCGCCGTCATCAGGACCAGAAACGCGATGACCCACACGCCGAGCGACTGCCGGTACAGCTTGACCGGTTCGGCGACGTAGGCGAGGAAGTTGACCAGGTCACGCATCGCCGAGTCGAACTCCGGCGGACTCATGCTGCCCTTCTTGACGATCTCGTAGCCGGTGATGACCGTCGACTCGTTGCCGTGGGCATCCTTGTGCGTTTCCATCCTGGCCTTCTGCCAGCCCTGCAGTTCGCTCAGCACGTGCGGCATGCCGACCAGCGGGAAGGCGGCGTTGTTGACGCCCCAGGGCCGCGCCTCGTCGATGTAGAACGTGCGCAGATAGGTGTACAGGTAGTCCACCCCGCGCGCGCGCGCGATCAGGGTCAGGTCGGGCGGCGCCGCACCGAACCACTTCTTCGCGTCCTTCTTGGGCATGGCGTTGCGCATGCCTTCGCCGACCTTGGCACCGGTGAAGATCAGGTTGTCCCTGACCTGCTCGTCGCTCAGGCCGATGTCGCGCGCCAGCCGGTTGTAGCGCTGGTAGTCCGCCGAGTGGCAGCCCATGCAGTAATTGACGAACAGCTTCGCACCGCGCTGCAGCGAGGCCTTGTCGGTCGGGTCGATGTTCGCCTTGTCGAGTGCGGCGCCTTCGCTGGAGGCCAGTGCGAAGCCGGGCAGCGCGGCGAGGACGATGGCCAGAATCCACTTTCTCATTTGAACGTCACCCTTTCCGGAACCGGCTTGGTCTTGTCGATCGACGTGTAGATCGGCATCAGCAGGAAGAACGCGAAGTAGATCGCCGAGCAGATCTGCGCGACCAGCGTGCGGCCCGGCGTGGTCGGCAGCGCGCCGAGATAGCCGAGGATCAGGAAGGCGACGACGAACAGCGCGACGGCGCCCTTGAACAGCGGGCCGCGGTAGCGGATCGACTTGACCGGGCTGCGGTCGAGCCAGGGCAGGAAGAACATCAGCACGATCGAGGCGCCCATCGCGACCACGCCCGGGAAGGCCGAGCCGGCCATCGACGGCACGGCGCGCAGGATTGCGTAGAAGGGCGTGAAGTACCACACCGGCGCGATGTGCGGCGGGGTCTTCAGCGGATCGGCCGGATCGAAGTTCGGGTGCTCCAGGAAGTAGCCGCCCATCTCCGGCAGGAAGAAGATCACGGCGCAGAAGAAGATCAGGAAGAAGCCGACGCCGACCAGATCCTTGACCGAGTAGTACGGGTGGAACGGGATGCCGTCGAGCGGGATGCCGTTCTCGTCCTTGAGCTTCTTGATCTCGACGCCATCGGGGTTGTTCGAGCCGACTTCGTGCAGCGCGATGATGTGCGCGGCGACCAGGCCGACCAGCACCAGCGGCACCGCGATCACGTGCAGCGAGAAGAAGCGGTTCAGCGTCGCGTCGGAGACGACGAAGTCACCGCGGATCCATTCGGAGAGATCCGGGCCGATGAAGGGCACGGCACCGAACAGGTTGATGATGACCTGCGCGCCCCAGTACGACATCTGGCCCCAGGGCAGCAGGTAGCCCATGAAGGCCTCGGCCATCAGCGCGAGGAAGATCAGCACGCCGAAGATCCAGATCAGTTCGCGCGGCTGCTTGTACGAGCCGTAGATCAGGCCGCGGAACATGTGCAGGTAGACGACGATGAAGAACGCCGATGCACCGGTCGAGTGCATGTAGCGGATCAGCCAGCCCCAGTCGACGTCGCGCATGATGTATTCGACGGACGCGAAGGCTTCGGTCGCCGAGGGCTTGTAGCTCATCGTCAGCCAGATGCCGGTCAGGATCTGGTTGACCAGCACCAGCAGCGCCAGCGAGCCGAAGAAGTACCAGAAGTTGAAGTTCTTCGGCGCGTAATACTCGGACAGGTGCTCGCGCCAGAGCTTGGTCGCCGGAAAGCGCGCATCGACCCAGCCGAGCAGGCCGGTCGTACCCGGATGTGGATGATTCGCCATTACGCAGCCTCCGCGCCGACGCCGACCAGAATGCGGGTGTCGCTCAGGTACTTGTACGGGGGAACGACCATGTTCTTCGGCGCCGGCACGCCGCTGTAGACGCGCCCGGCGAGGTCGAAGCGGGAACCGTGGCACGGACAGAAGAAGCCGCCCTTCCATTCGGCACCGAGGTCGGCGGGTGCGAGGTCGGGCCGGAAGGTCGGCGAGCAGCCGAGGTGCGTGCAGATGCCGACCAGCACCAGATATTCGGGCTTGATCGAGCGGAACTCGTTCTTGGCGTAGGCCGGCTGCTGGTCCATCTCGGACTTCGGATCGGACATCTTGCCGTCGAGCGCGGGCAGCGCATCGAGCATGGCCTTGCTGCGATGCACGACCCACACCGGCTTGCCGCGCCATTCGACCGTCATGATCTGGCCTTCGGCGAGCTTGCTGATGTCGGCCTCGACCGGCGCGCCCGCCGCCTTGGCCCGTTCGCTCGGTGTCCAGGACTTCAGGAAGGGCACCGCCACGAACGCTGCGCCGACGCCACCGACGGCGGTGGCAGTGGCGGTCAGGAACCGCCGCCTGCCGAGGTTCACTCCGTCTGCCGTACTCATACGCTCTCTCCTAACAGACTGAAAAAAATTGATTTTGACCGGTTTATCGAGCGTCCCGACCGGTCTGCGGAGGCCACGGCGGCAGCCGCCCGCGAGCTGAACCGCCGGCCGCAACTAAACGCGGGATGTTCGTATAACGTTTCGTAAGAATCAAGACGAAACCCTTATTTCACTTGAGGAAAATCAAGGGTTGCGGGCGTGCACAGCGTGGCTGTTGCCGCCACTTCTGCAAGGCGGGATTCAGGAAAGATCCGGGAAAGATTCAGGAACGATCCGGGGAAGATTCCGCGAAGGTCAGACCGGATTCGGGATGTCGACGAAGCGGAACGCGAGGCCGAAATGCGCCGCCAGATGCGCCCCGAGCGCCTGCACGCCACCGCGCTCGGTGGCATGGTGTCCGGCCGCATAGAAGTGGACGCCGGCCTCGCGCGCCGCATGCACGGCCGGCTCCGAGGCCTCGCCGGTGACGTAGGCATCGCAGCCGGCGGCGATCGCCAGGTCGATCGAGCCGGCGGCCGCGCCGGTGCACCAGGCGATGCGCCGCAGCGGCCCGTCGTCGCCGGCGGCGTCGATGTGCAGCGGCACGCGCCCGAGCGCATGCCCGATCTGCTGCGCGAACGCGCGCGCCGACAGCGGCGCGGCCGGCTCGCCGTGCAGGACCAGCCCCGGCGTGCGTCCGCCGCCGTCGAGCGCCCCGCTGATGCGCAGGCCGAGCGTGCGGGCGAGCGCGACGTTGTTGCCGTATTCGGCGTGCGCATCGAGCGGCAGGTGGTAGGCGATCAGCGAGAGGTCGTGGCGCAGCAGCGTCGCCAGGCGCCGGCGCTTCTGGCCGGTGACGCGCGCATCCTCGCCGCGCCAGAAGTAACCGTGATGCACGAGGATCGCATCGGCACCGAGATCGAGCGCCGCTTCGAGCAGCGCCTGACAGGCGGTGACGCCGCCGACCAGCAGCCGCACGTCGGGCCGGCCCTCGACCTGCAGGCCGTTCGGGCAGTAGTCGCTGAAGCTCGCCGCGGCGAGCAGCGTGTCGCAGTAGCCGACCAGCTCGCGCAGGTGCATGGCGTGCCGCCTCAGCCGTGCAGCTTCGCGAGCGCCGCGAGCAGCGCGGCGTTCTGCGCGGGGCTGCCGACCGTGATGCGCAGGAACTGCTCGATGCGCGGCAGCCGGAAGTGGCGGACGATGACGCCGTGCGCGCGCAGGCCGGCGGCGAGGCCGGCGGCATCGTGCGCCGGGTGGCGTGCGAACACGAAGTTCGCAGCCGAGGGCAGCACCTCGAAGCCGTGATCCGTCAGCGCCTGCGCGAGCTGTTCGCGGCTGTCGATGACCGCACGCCGGTGCACGTCGAAGTATTCGTCGTCCTCGAGCGCGGCCACGGCGCCGGCGAGCGCCAGCCGGTCGAGCGGGTAGGAGTTGAAGCTGTTCTTGATGCGCTCCAGCGCCTCGATCAGCGCGGGATCGCCATACGCCCAGCCGACGCGCAGGCCGGCGAGCGCGCGCGACTTCGACAGCGTCTGCACGACCAGCAGGTTCGGGTACTGCGCGACCAGCGCAGCGGCGCTGTCGGCGCCGAAATCGACGTAGGCCTCATCGACCAGCACGACCGAATCGCGGTTGAAGCCGAGCAGGCGCTCGATGTCGGCGAGCGCCAGGGCGCGGCCGGTCGGCGCGTTCGGGTTCGCGAACACGATGCCGCCGTTCGGCCGGCGGTAGTCCTCGACGCGCAGCGAGAAGTCGCCGGCGAGCGGGATGGTCTCGAAGCCGATGTCGTACAGCCCGCACCAGACCGGGTAGAAGCTGTAGGTCACGTCCGGGAACAGCAGCGGCCGTTCGTGACGCAGCAGGCCGTGGAAGGCATGCGCGAGCACCTCGTCGGAACCGTTGCCGACGAACACGTGCGCGGCCGTGAGTCCGTGGCGTGCGGCCAGCGCCTGCTTCAGCCGGCCCGCGTTCGGGTCCGGATACAGGCGCAGGCCCTCGTCGAGGGCGGCGCGGATCGCTGCCAGCACGCGCGGCGAGGGTCCGTCCGGGTGCTCGTTGGTGTTGAGCTTGACCAGGTTCGGTATCTGCGGCTGCTCGCCGGGCACGTACGGCGTCAGCCGGCCGACGACCTCGCTCCAGTAGCGGCTCACGACGCGGCCTCCGGCGGCACGAAGCCGGGGATGCGGTACTCGGCCGAGCGCGCGTGCGCACTCAGCCCCTCGCCGCGCGCCAGCACCGAGGCCGTGCGCCCGAGCGTGGCGGCCCCGTCCGGCGAGCAGAAGATCAGGCTCGAACGCTTCTGGAAGTCATAGACACCGAGCGGCGACGAGAAGCGCGCGGTGCGCGAGGTCGGCAGCACGTGGTTCGGCCCGGCGCAGTAGTCGCCGAGCGCCTCGGCCGTGTGCCGGCCGAGGAAGATCGCGCCGGCGTGGCGGATGCTCGGCAGCAATGCCTGCGGATCGGCGACCGACAGCTCCAGGTGCTCGGGCGCGATGTAGTTGGCGACTTCGGCCGCCTCGGCAAGGTCGCCGACCCGGATCAGCGCCGCGCGGCTGGCCAGCGACACGCGCACGATGTCGGCGCGCGCCAGCGTCGGCAGCAGGCGCTCGATGGCGGCGGCGACGCGATCGAGGAAGGCCGCATCCGGCGAGATCAGGATCGGCTGCGCGTCCTCGTCGTGCTCGGCCTGCGAGAACAGATCCATCGCGATCCAGTCGGCATCGGTGTCGCCGTCGCAGATCACGAGGATCTCGGACGGTCCGGCGATCATGTCGATGCCGACCTGCCCGTACACGGCGCGCTTGGCGGTCGCGACCCAGATGTTGCCGGGGCCGACGATCTTGTCGACGCGCGGCACGCTCGCCGTGCCGTAGGCGAGCGCGGCGACCGCCTGCGCACCGCCGATCGCGAACACGCGATCGACGCCGGCGAGGCGCGCCGCGGCGAGCACCAGATCGTTCTGCTCGCCGTCCGGCGTCGGCACGACCATCACCAGCTGCCTGACGCCGGCGACCTTGGCCGGGATCGCGTTCATCAGCACCGAGGACGGATAGGCGGCCTTGCCGCCCGGCACGTACAGGCCGACCGCATCGAGCGCCGTGACCTGCTGGCCGAGCAGCGTGCCGTCGGCCTCGGTGTAGCTCCAGGAATCGAGCTTCTGGCGCTCGGCGTAGGCACGCACGCGCGCCGCCGCGGTTTCGAGCGCCGTGCGCTGCGCCGGCGGCAGCGCGCAGAGTGCGGCATCGAGGCGCTCGGCCGGGATTTCCAGCTCGGCGGCAGCGGCGAAGGCCGTGCGGTCGTAGCGGTTGGTCAGTTCGAGCAGGGCCGCGTCGCCGCGCGCGCGCACGTCGGCGATGATCTGCGCGACCGTGCCGGCGACGTGGGCATCGGAGACGCCCTCCCAGGCCGTCAGCCGGTCGAGACGCGGCCAGAAGTCCGGATCGCTGTAGTTCAGGCGGGCGATGTCCACGGCGGGGGGCTCCTGCACGGCAAGCGCGTGCGCAAGGACGGAGGGGACGGATAGGGCCGGCAGCCCGGCCGGCCTCAGGCGACGGCGCGGCCGGTCGCGGCGGCCATGTGTTCGAGGATCGCGCGCACGCGCGCGTGCTTCATCTTCATCGCCGCGCGGTTGACGACCAGCCGCGAGCTGATGTCGGCGATCAGCTCCAGCGGCTCCAGACCGTTGGCGCGCAGCGTCTTGCCGGTATCGACGATGTCGACGATGCGATCGGCGAGGCCGACCAGCGGCGCGAGTTCCATCGAGCCGTACAGCTTGATGATCTCGACCTGCCGGCCCTGCTGCGCATAGAAGCGGTGCGCGACGTTGGCGAACTTGGTCGCGACGCGCATGCGTCCGCGCGGCTCCGGCACGCCCGGCCGGCCGGCGGTCATCAGCCGGCAGCGGGCGATGCCGAGATCGAGCGGCTCGTAGAGCCCCTCGCCGCCGTGCTCCATCAGCACGTCCTTGCCGGCGACGCCGAGGTCGGCCGCACCGTACTGCACGTAGGTCGGCACGTCGGTGGCGCGGATGATGACGAGCTTCACGTCCTGGCGGTCGGTGTCGAGGATCAGCTTGCGGCTGGTCTCCGGGTCTTCGAGCGGCCGGATGCCGGCCGCGGCGAGCAGCGGCAGCGTCTCCTGGAAGATGCGTCCCTTCGAGAGCGCGATGGTCAGCGTGTCGGACATGGCGGGAGGCTCTGACTCCGGGGGGCTCAGGGCACGCGGCGGATCAGCGCGCCGAGACTGCCGAGCTTCTCCTCGATGCAGTCGTAGCCGCGATCGATGTGATAGACGCGATCGACGACGGTATCGCCCTTGCCGACCAGTGCTGCCAGCACCAGGCTCGCCGAGGCGCGCAGGTCGGTGGCCATGATCGGCGCCGCGGTCAGCTGCGCCACGCCGGTCGAGATCACCGTGTTGCCTTCGAGCTGGAACTGCGCACCCATGCGCGACAGCTCGTTGATGTGCATGAAGCGGTTCTCGAACACCGTCTCGGTGATCGTGCCGACGCCTTCGGCGACCGCGTTCAGCGCGCAGAACTGCGCCTGCATGTCGGTCGGGAAGGCCGGATACGGCGCGGTGCGGATGTGCACGGCCTTCGGCCGCCGGCCCTGCATGTCGAGCTCGATCCAGTCCGGGCCGGTCGTGATCACGGCGCCGGCTTCCTCGAACTTCACGAGCACGGCCTCCAGGGTGTCGGGCCGCGTGTCCTTGACGCGCACGCAGCCGCCGGTGATCGCGGCAGCAGCGAGGTAAGTGCCGGTCTCGATGCGATCAGGCAGCACGCGGTATTGGCCGCCGTGCAGGCGGTCGACGCCGTCGATGACCAGCGTGTCGGTGCCGGCACCGTGCACCTGCGCGCCCATCGCGTTCAGGCAGTTGGCGAGGTCGACGACTTCGGGCTCGCGCGCGGCGTTCTCGAGGATGGTCGTGCCCTGCGCGAGCGCGGCGGCCATCATCAGGTTCTCGGTGCCGGTGACGGTGACGAGGTCGAGCACGATGCGCGCGCCCTTCAGGCGCGGGCAGCGGGCGCGGATGTAGCCTTCCTCGACGCGGATGTCGGCGCCCATCGCCGCGAGACCCTTGATGTGCAGGTTCACCGGCCGCGAGCCGATCGCACAGCCGCCGGGCAGCGACACCTCGGCCTCGCCGAAGCGCGCGAGCAGCGGTCCGAGCACGAGGATCGACGCGCGCATCTGGCGCACCAGCTCGTAGGGCGCGGTGTGGCTGGTGATGCAGCGCGGATCGACCTCGATGTTGAGCTTCTCGTCGACGACCAGCTGCGCGCCGAGCCGGCCGAGCAGTTCCATGGTCGTGGTCACGTCCTGCAGGTGCGGGACGTTGCCGATCGTGACCGGACCGTCGGCGAGCAGCGTCGCGGCCAGGATCGGCAGCACGGCGTTCTTGGCGCCACAGGCGCGCACTTCACCGCGCAGCGTCTCGCCGCCGGTGATGATCAGCTTGCTCATGCGCGATCCCTGGTCAGGCCTGCGCCTGCTGTGCCGCCCAGGCCTCGGGCGTGAAGGTGCGCAGGCCGAGCGCGTGGATCTCCTCGCGCTGCAGGCGATCGCCGAGCGCGGCGTTGACCAGCCGGTGCTGGGCGATCAGCGACTTGCCGGCGAACTCGGCGCTGATGACGACGGCCTCGAAGTGCACGCCGTCATCGCCGCGCACGAGCACCTCGGCGGACGGCAGGGCTTCCTGGATCAGACGCTGGATGTCGGCGGCCTGCATGGGCGGATACCTGTGGAATCGAAAGGGGGAAAGGCGGCCGGCGCCCCGGGAGGCGTACCGCAAGAGGCGGGATGATATCGGAAAACCGCCGGACTCAGGCGTCCGGAAACAGCGTGTCGAGGTCGGAGACGGCGAGGATCGCGCGCATCTGGGCCGGCAGTCCGCTCAGGCGCAGTTCGCCGCCGCCGGCACGCGCGGCACGCAGCCACTCGACCAGCAGCGCGACGCCGGCACTGTCGGCACGGCGCACGCCGTCGAGACTCAGCGTCACCGTCTCGCCGCCGGCGAGTTCCCCGGCCGCGGCGTCCCACAGCGCAGCGACCGCGTCGATGACCAGATCGCCGCCGAGCGCCAGCCGGCCGGGCCCGAGGCGGGTCAGCGTCGCCGGCTGCACGGCCGCTGCGCCAGTGCTCACGTCACCTGCCGCCGCTGGCGTTGAGCTTCGCGAGCGAGGCGATCAGCCCGTCCATGCCCTGGTCGCGGACCTGGTTGGCGAAGGTCGTGCGGTAGTTGGCGACCAGACTGACTCCGTCGACGGTCACGTCGTAAATCAGCCACTGCCCGTTCTTCTGATGGACGCTGTAGTTGATCGGCACGGCCGGGCCGGCGCGGCGCACGAACTCCGAGCGCACCAGCACGTCGCCGTCGGCGTTCGGCGCGGCGCCGGGCAGGAAGCGCACGGTCTCGTCCGAGTATTCGAGCAGCGCATTCGAATAGATGCGCACCAGCAGGTTCTGGAACTCGGCCGTGAAACGCTGGCGCTGCTCGGGACTCGCGCCACGCCAGTTGCGGCCGAGCACCCACTGCGAGATCGCCTCGAAGTCGAAGCGCGGCACGGCGATGCGCTCGACCAGGCCGTAGATCTTCGACGGATCGGCGCGCAGCGCCTCGCGCTGCTGCTTCAGTGCCACCAGCATGCGGCTGGCGGTGTCCTCGACCGCCTGTGCCGCCGGGGTGTCGGCCGCCGTGACCGGCCCGGCGGCGGCGAAGAGGCCGATGCCGAGCAGCAGCGCGCACAGCGGTTTCAGGAGTCGGTGCAGGATGGAATGCATGGCGGGGGGCCCTTCGTCGGATTTCGGGATGCAGGGTCAGACAGCGACAGGCCGGCGCGTTCAGGGCTGCCCGGCGGGCACCGGCGCCGGAGCCGGCGTCTCCGGACGGCCTTCGGAGGCCTTGCTGAACAGGAACTGGCTGATCAGGTTTTCGAGCACGAGGGCCGACTGCGTCAGCTTGATGGTCGAGCCGTCCTTCAGCACTGCGTCGGCGCCGCCGGCCTCGAGGCCGACGAACTGCTCGCCGAGCAGGCCGCTGGTCAGGATCTTGGCACTGGTGTCGGCCGGCAGGTTGGCGTGGCGGGAGGATATCGACAGCTCGACGACGGCCTGGAAGGTCTGCGGGTCGATGTCGATGGCCGTCACGCGTCCGATGCGCACCCCGGCCATCGACACCGGCGAGCGCACCTTCAGGCCGCCGACGTTCTCGAAGCGCGCGTGGACGCGATACGCGGCATCCGCACCGAGACTGGTCAGGCCACTGACCTGCATCGCCAGGAACACCAGGGCCGCCAGGCCGAGCATGACGAAGGCGCCGACCAGCACCTCGACGGTTCGCGACGGATTCATCTAGCGCACTCCTCCGAACAGCAGCGCGGTCAGCACGAAATCGAGCCCGAGCACGGCCAGCGAGGTGTTGACGACCGAGCGCGTCGTCGCCCGGCCGATGCCTTCCGAGGTCGGCTGGGCGTCGTGGCCCTCGAACACCGCGATCCAGTTGGCGACCACGCCGAACACGAAGCTCTTGAGCACCACGCCGTTGACCACGTCGCGCAGCGGCTGGACCTTGGCCTGCATCTGCGCCCACCAGGCACCGTCATCAACACCGAGCAGGCCGACGCCGACCAGATAGCCGCCGAGGATGCCGACCGCCGTGAAGATCGCCGCCAGCAGCGGCACGGCAAGGATGCCGGCGAGAAAGCGCGGCGCCAGCACGCGGCGCACCGGATCGACGGCCATCATCTCCATGCCCGAGAGCTGCTCGGTGGCCTTCATCAGCGCGATCTCGGCGGTCAGCGCCGAACCGGCGCGCCCGGCGTAGAGCAGCGCGGCGACCACCGGCCCGAGTTCGCGCACCAGCGACAGCGCAACCACCGTGCCGAGCGAGCCGGCCGCGCCGAAATCCGCCAGCGTCGTATAGCCCTGCAGCGCCAGCACCATGCCGACGAACAGGCCGGCGACGACGATGATCGGCAGGCTCAGCACGCCGACCGAATACAGCTGGCGCACCAGCAGCCGCGGCCGCGGCAGCACCGAGGGCAGGCCGGCGAGGATCGCGAGCAGCATCAGGCTGGCACGCCCGGTGCGCGCGAACACCGTCAGCGCCCAGCGCCCGAGCGCGGCGATCAAGACCGTCCTCCGCCATCGAGCAGCTCGCTCGCGTAGTCGCGCGCCGGATAATGAAACGGCACCGGCCCGTCGGGCAGGCCGTGCATGAACTGCCCGACCCAGTCCGAACCGGAAGCCCGCAGCTCGGCCGGCGTGCCGCTTGCGACCACACGCCCGCCCGAGATCAGGTACACGTAGTCGGCGATCGAGCAGACCTCGGCCACATCATGCGAGACGACGACGCTGGTCATGCCGAGCGCGTCGTTGAGCGTGCGGATCAGCTGCACCAGCACGCCCATCGAGATCGGGTCCTGACCCGTGAACGGTTCGTCGTAGAGCATCAGCATCGGGTCGAGTGCGATGGCACGCGCGAGCGCCACACGCCGGGCCATGCCGCCGGAGAGCTCCGCCGGCTTCAGGTCACGCGCGCCGCGCAGGCCGACGGCTTCGAGCTTCATCAGCACCAGCGTGCGCAGCAGCCGCGCCGGCAGCCGCGGATAGTGCTCGCGCAGCGGAAACGCGACGTTCTCGAACACCGACAGATCGGTGAACAGCGCCCCGCTCTGGAACAGCATGCCGATGCGCCGGCGCAGCGCGTACAGCTCGCGCCGCCTAAGCGCCGGCACCTCGTGACCGTCGAGCACGACGCTGCCGGCTGCCGGCCGCAGCTGACCGCCGATCAGGCGCAGCAGCGTGGTCTTGCCGGTGCCGCTCGGCCCCATGACCGCCGTGACCCTGCCGCGCGGGATGTCGAGATCGACGCCATCGAAGATCACCCGCGTACCGCGCAGGAAGCGCAGGCCGCGGATGCGCACGAGACTGTCGGCAGCAGCCGGGGAGTCGGGAACGTCGGGCATCGGGAAAACGGAAGCGGGACTCGGTCAAAGCGGGTGAAACCGGCGAGCGGGACGATGCGGGCGCGGCAGACGGGCATGCTGCAATACGGTAGTGTCACCCGTGCCGCCGAGCGCCGTCAAACCGCTGAGCCCCGGCAGCCCGTGTATGATGCCCCGCCCGCATGCCCCCGGCCTGCTCCTGCTTCCCGCCCCTTTCCGTCACCGTCCCCATGAATCCCGACCGGCTTCGCGACCTCGGACGCACCGCGCTGCGCATCGAAGCGCAGGCGATCGAGCACCTGATCGAGCGCGTCGATGCGGCCTTCGTCGCCGCCTGCGAGTGCCTGCTCGCCTGCCGCGGCCGCATCGTCGTGCTCGGCATCGGCAAGTCCGGCCACATCGGCGGCAAGCTGGCAGCGACCTTCGCAAGCACCGGCAGCCCGGCGTTCTTCGTGCATCCGGCCGAAGCGAGCCACGGTGATCTCGGCATGATCACCGCACAGGACGTGGTGCTGGCGCTGTCGAACTCCGGCACCACCGACGAGCTCCTGATGCTGCTGCCGCTGATCAAGCGCCTCGGCGTGCCGCTGGTGGCACTGACCGGCAACCCGGAGTCGCCGCTGGCCCGCGCCGCCGACGTGCACCTCGACGTGAGCGTCGCGCAGGAAGCCTGTCCGCTGAACCTGGCACCGACCGCGAGCACGACGGCAGCGCTGGCCATGGGCGATGCACTGGCGGTGTCGCTGCTCGAAGCCCGTGGCTTCACGGCCGATGACTTCGCGCGCTCGCATCCGGGCGGGCGGCTCGGCCGGCGCCTGCTGCTGCTGATCGACGAACTCATGCACACCGGCGAGCGCCTGCCGCGCTCGCGGCCGGACGATCCGCTGCCGGTGGCGCTGCTGGAGATGACGCGCAAGGGCCTCGGCATGACCATCGCCACCGACGACGACGACCGCATGCTCGGTGTGTTCACCGACGGCGACCTGCGCCGCGCGCTCGACCGGCGCATCGACCTGCACGCCGCCACGCTCGCCGAGGTCATGACCCGGCCGGGCTTCAGCGTGCGCACCGGCCTGCTCGCCGCCGAAGCCCTGAACCTGATGGAGCGTCACCGCATCAACGCGCTGCCGGTGCTCGATCGCGACGACCGGCTGGCCGGCGCCCTGAACATGCACGACCTGCTGCGCGCAGGCGTGCTCTGAGGGAGCCATCCGGCGCGTGCGCACGCTGCTCGTCCTCGTCGCGCTGGCCCTGCTCGCCGGGCTGAGCGGCTGGTTCCTGAACGATCTCGAACGCGACCTGCGCGAGGTGCGCGCACGCGACGACCGCCTGCCGCTCACCATCGCCGAAAACTTCGTGGCCACGGTCATGAACGCCCGCGGCGAACGGCTGTACGTGCTCACCGGTCCGCACCTCGAACAGTTTCCGGCCCCGCGCGGCACCTTCGTGACCCGCCCGCTCGCGCACACCTACGAGAATCTGGCGCCGGTCTGGGAAATCCGCGCCGAACAGGGCTGGATCGCTCCCGGCACCGAAACCATCGAACTGCGCGGCGACGTGCATGCCGAGCGTCCGGCCAGCACCGGGTACGTGCCGGTGATCATGACCGGCAGCAACCTGCGGCTGATCCCCGACAAGAACTACGCCGAATCCGCCGAGCCCGTGCGTGTGCAGACCCCGGATGGCGTCATCGACGCCGTCGGCTTCCACGCATGGCTCGACGAGGATCGCATCGAACTGCTTGCCGACGTCCGAGGACACTATGCGCCGCCTGCCCAGAAACCTGATCGCCCCTAGCCGGATCACCCATGGCCTGAGCATCCATGCCCTGATCGCCACCGGGCTGATCGCCTGCGCCCTGAACGCCCAGGCCCTGCCCGAGGACCGCCAGCAACCGGTCAACCTGGTCGCCGACCGCGCCGAGATGAACCAGCAGACCGGCGTCGCCACCTACGAGGGCAACGTCATCGTCACGCAGGGCACGATGCGCCTGACCGGTGACAAGGTCGTGGTCTACACGCAGGAGGGCGAACTGCAGCGCATGGAGAGCTTCGGCAAGCCGACGACGTTCAAGCAGAAGCCGGCCGCCGACAAGGAGGAAATCCTCGGCGAGTCGCTGAAGCTCGAATACGACGCCAGGACCGGCATCGTCATCGCCACCGGCAAGGCGAAGATCACGCAGGTCAAGGACACCTTCACCGGCGACCGCATCGAGTACGACGTCAACAAGGACCTCGTGAAGGCCCGCGGCGGCGAGAGCGCCGGCCGCGTGCAGATCATCCTGCAGCCCAAGCCCGAAGGCGGCACGCCGGTCCCGGGCGCCAGACCCGCGCAGCCGAAGAAGCCCTGAGCCATGGCCCGCCTCGAAGCGCGCGAAATCGCCAAGCGCTACAAGGGCCGGCGCGTCGTCGATGCCGCCAGCGTGCACGTCGACAGCGGCGAGGTCGTCGGCCTGCTCGGGCCGAACGGCGCCGGCAAGACCACGAGCTTCTACATGATCGTCGGCCTGATCGGCTGCGACGAAGGTCATGTGCTGCTCGACAGCCGCGAGATCACGCAGCTGCCGATGCATGCGCGCGCGCGCCTCGGCGTCGGCTACCTGCCGCAGGAAGCCTCGGTGTTCCGCAAGATGACCGTGCTCGACAACGTGCTCGCCATCCTCGAAACCCGCGGCGACCTCGACCGCAGCGCGCGCACCGAACGCGCCGAGACCCTGCTGCACGAACTGAACGTCGGTCACCTGCGCGACAACCTCGGCATCTCGCTGTCGGGCGGCGAGCGCCGGCGCGTCGAGATCGCCCGCGCCCTCGCCGCCGAGCCGCGCTTCATGCTGCTCGACGAGCCCTTCGCCGGCGTCGATCCGCTGTCGGTGCACGACATCCAGCGCATCGTGCGCCACCTCTGCGACCGCGACATCGGCGTGCTGATCACCGATCACAACGTCCGCGAGACCCTGGGCATCTGCGATCGCGCCTACATCCTCGCCGAAGGCCGGGTGATCGCCACCGGCACGCCGGCGGAAATCCTCGCCGACCGGCGCGTGCGCGAGGTCTACCTCGGCGAGCACTTCCGGCTCTGAAGCGGCCTGCGTCACTTGCACGCCGCTGGCATATGGCGTGCTATAACCCGACCATGATCCTCGTGCGCCGTCAGCCCCCGCCGTAGTCCCGATGAGACAGTCGCTGCAGCTCCGCCTCGGTCAGCACCTGACCATGACCCCGCAGCTGCAGCAGGCCATCCGCCTGCTGCAGTTGTCGAGCCTTGACCTGCAGGCCGAAATCCAGACCGTGCTCGACTCCAACCTGATGCTGGAGCGCAGCGACGACACCCCGGACCCGGAAGTGCCGACCGCCGAAGCAGCGCTGAGCGAAACCGTGCCGCCGGCCCAGGACCGCACCGAGACCCCGACCGACACGATCCCGAACGAACTGCCGGTCGATACCGAATGGGGCGATGTCTACGACAGCTACGACGGCTCGACCAGCTATTCGCGCGGCGATGACGACGACAACCGCGACCTGTTCGAGAACCACGGCAACGACCAGCCCTCGCTGCAGGAACACCTGCTCTGGCAGATGCGCCTGACGCCGTTCTCGGCGCTCGACGCCGAGATTGCCGAAGCCCTGATCGACGCCACCGACGCCTCCGGCTACCTGACGCTGACGCTCGACGACATCCTCGAAGGCCTGCGCCGCACGCACCCGGACCTGGAGCGCGACGAGGTCGAGGCCGTGCTGCACCGCGTGCAGCACTTCGACCCGCCCGGCATCTGCGCGCGCAATCCGTCCGAATGCCTGATGCTGCAGCTCGACACGCTGCCGGGCGACACGCCGTGGCGGCGCGAGGCGATCGAGCTCGTGCGCCAGTACCTCGAACTGCTGGCCGGACGCGACTTCAACCTGCTGATGCGGCGCATGAAGCTCACGCGCGAGCAGCTGCAGGAAGTCATCGCACTGATCCAGACCCTGAACCCGCACCCGGGCACGGCGCTGTCGGCCGAGACGGCCGCCTACGTCGTCCCGGACGTGTTCGTGTTCCGCGGCCGGGACGGCTGGCGCGTCGATCTCAACCCCGACAGCGCGCCGAAGATCCGCATCAACGCCGAATACGCGCGCCTCGTGCGCCGGGCCGACTCCAGCGCCGACAACCAGTACCTGAAGAACCACCTGCAGGAGGCGCGCTGGTTCCTCAAGAGCCTGCGCAACCGCCACGACACGCTGCTGAAGGTCGCGCGCTGCATCGTCGATCGCCAGATCTCGTTCTTCGAGAAGGGTCCCGAGCACATGCGCCCGCTGGTGCTGCGCGACATCGCCGAGGCCGTCGAGATGCACGAATCGACGATCTCGCGCGTGACCACGCAGAAATACATGCACACGCCGCGCGGCATCTTCGAGTTCAAGTACTTCTTCTCCAGCCACGTCGCCACGTCCGACGGCGGCGAGGCCTCCTCGATCGCGATCCAGGCCATGATCCGCAAGCTGATCGCCGCCGAGAACACCCAGAAACCGCACAGCGACAGCCGGCTCGCCGAACTGCTGGCGGCCGAAGGTATTCAGGTGGCCCGGCGGACGGTGGCAAAATACCGGGAAGCCATGTCGATCCCCTCCTCCACAGACCGCAAGCGCATCGGCTGACGCAGTGCCGGCGCGACCCACGCGGCAACCGGAGCGGCTGCACGGACGCCTCCACGAACCACGGACCGGCCCGCTCCTCCACCCAAGCCAGGAGTACACCATGCAAATCAACCTGACCGGGCATCACGTCGAGATCTCCCAGCCGCTGCGCGACTACGTGCAGGACAAGATCGGCAAGATCGAGCGCCACTGCGACAGCATCACCAGCGCCTACGTGATTCTCAGTGTCGAAAAGCTGCGCCAGAAGGCCGAGGCGACCCTGCACGTCGCCGGCAACGACATCCACGCCGATGCCATCGAGGAGGACATGTACGCGGCGATCGACGTGCTGGCCGACAAGATCGACCGCCAGATCAAGAAGCACAAGGAAAAGCTGACCGACCACCACCGCAGCGACAAGGCCACCGGTACCCCGAGCTGATCCGCCTTTCCCGTCCCTCGCGCGTCCCGGGCTCCTGCATGAACATCTCCGATCTCCTGACTGCCGGGCGCGTCGCCTGCCGCTCGGACGTGGTCAGCAAGAAGCGCGTGCTCGAGCTGGTCAGCGAGCTGATCGCGGCCGGAGCGAGCGGTGTGGATGCCCGGGCGATCTTCGACAGCCTGATCGGGCGTGAGCGCCTCGGCAGCACCGGCCTCGGCAACGGGGTGGCGCTGCCGCACGGGCGTCTCGCCGGCACCGAACAGGCCCTCGGAGCCTTCGTCCGGCTCGGCAAGGGCGTCGAGTTCGACGCGATCGACGGCCAGCCCGTCGATCTCGTGTTCGCGCTGCTCGTGCCGGAACACTTCACCGACGAACACCTGAAGATCCTCGCGCATCTGGCGGAGATGTTCAGTGACCGGGCGTTCTGCGAGCGCCTGCGCACGACCTCGGCCGACGCCGACCTGCATGCGCTGCTGACCGGCTGGTCGCCGTCCGCAGACGCGGCGCTCTGAGCATGATCGCAGCGCTGCCGGCGGATCAGGCCTTCGCGGCGCTGCGCGCCGCGCTGGCGCTGCAGTGGATCGGCGGACGCAGCGCCGGCGCGCGCCTGATCTGCCGCGAAGGCGAAAGCCTGCCGCCGCGTTCGCTCGGCGGGCTGCTGAACCTCGTCACCGCGCCGCGCGTGCAGGTGCTCGGGCGCGAGGAACTGGCGTTCTTCGCGAGCCTCGATGCCGGTGCGCGTGCCTCGCTGCTCGACCGGCTGCTGGCGACGCCGGTCGGCGCCACCGTCCTCTGCGGCGACTCGCCGCTGATCGAGGAGTTCTCCAGCTACGCCGACCGGCACGAATCCCCGCTCTGGCAGACCTCGTCGACGCCCGGCGAGGTGCTCGATCGCCTGTCCGAATACCAGCACGAGCTCGACGCCAGCTCGACCGTGCTGCACGGCGTGTTCCTGGAGGTCTACGGCCTCGGCGTGATGCTGTCCGGCGAATCGAGCACCGGCAAGAGCGAACTGGCGCTCGAGCTGCTGTCGCGCGGCCACCGGCTGATCGCCGACGACGCGCCGAAGCTCACGCGCGTCGCGCCGCAGGTCATCGAGGGCACCTGTCCGGATGCGCTGCGCAACTTCCTCGAAGTGCGCGGCCTCGGCATCCTGAACGTGCGCCGGATGTTCGGCGACAGCGCGATCAAGCGGAACAAGCGCCTGCGCCTGATCGTGCATCTGGTGCGCCTCGAAGAAACCTCGCTGCCGGCCGAGGTGCGCCTGAGCGGCGCGCGCGCGACGCGCTACATCCTCGATGTGGCGATCCCCGAGATCACGCTGCCGATCGCACCGGGGCGCAACCTCGCGGTGCTGGTCGAGTGCGCGGTGCGCGATCACATCCTGCGCCTCGGCGGCTACAACGCCGAGCGCGACCTCATGGAGCGGCTGCAGGACGAGATGACCGGAGGCGCGGCGTGAGGCTGATCGTGGTCAGCGGCCTGTCCGGCTCGGGCAAGAGCGTTGCGCTCGCAACGCTTGAGGACTGCAACGACTACTGCGTCGACAACCTGCCGCTCGGCCTGCTGCCGGCCTTCGCCGAGGAACTGCTGACGCACCAGCGGCCGAGCCTCGAAACCGCCGCCGTCGGCATCGATGCCCGCAACTTCCGCGACCAGCTCGAACGCTTCCCGGACATCGTCGCGCAGCTGCGCGCCGCGCGCTTCGAAGTCGACATCGTCTTCCTGCAGGCCGATGCCGAAACCCTGCTCAAGCGCTTCAGCGACACGCGCCGCCCGCACCCGCTCAGCGTCGAGCACGGCACGCCGCTGCTGGAGGCGATCGAGGCCGAACGCCGGCTGCTCGCGCCGATCGCCGCGCACGCGACGCTGGTCATCGACACCAGCCACACCAACCTGCACGAGCTGCGCGAGCTGCTGCGCACGCGCCTGCACGGCGGCGAGATCGGCCAGCTGTCGCTGGTGTTCGAGTCCTTCGGCTTCAAGAACGGCCTGCCCGACGATGCCGACTACGTCTTCGACGTGCGCTTCCTGCCGAATCCGCACTGGCAGAGCGCGCTGCGGCCGCTGACCGGCCGCGACGAGGCCGTCGCCCGCTTCCTCGAAGCCCACGAGGTCGTCGAGTCAGCCGTCGCCGACCTGATCCGCTTCCTCGAAACCTGGCTGCCGGCCTTCGAGACCGGCAGCCGCAGCTATCTCACCGTCGCCGTCGGCTGCACCGGTGGCCAGCACCGCTCGGTCTACGTCACCGAACGGCTGGCCCGCCATTTCGGCGCCACCCGCCGCGCCGTCTCGGTGCGCCACAGGGAACTGTCATGAGCGTCGGACTCCTGCTGATCACGCACAACCGCCTCGGCGATGAACTGCTCGCCACCGCCACCACCACCTTCGCACACTGCCCGATGCGCGCCGCCACCGTGCGCGTCGGCGAGCGCTGCGACCCGGAGGCGCTGGTCGCCGAGGCGCGCGGCAAGCGTGCCGAGGTCGACGACGGCAGCGGCGTGCTGGTGCTGACCGACATCTATGGCTCGACCCCGTCGAACGTCGCACACCGCCTGGTCGATGACGGCGGCGTGCGCGTGATCGCCGGCGTCAGCCTGCCGATGGTGATCCGCGTCATGAACTACTGCCGGCTCGACCTGCTCGCGCTTGCGCACAAAGCCGTCAGTGCCGGTCGCGACGGCATCGTGCTGACCCCCGAAGACGACGCCGCCGTCTGACCCTCGCCCGCCCCGACCCGTCCGGAATCCGACCGCCGTGATCCAGCGCGATCTCACCATCGTCAACAAACTCGGCCTGCATGCACGGGCCGCCGCCAAGTTCGTGACCACCGCATCGTCGTATCAGGCGGCGATCCAGGTCACCAAGGGCGGACGCATCGTCAATGGCAAGAGCATCATGGGCGTCATGATGCTCGCCGCCGGCAAGGGCTCGGTGATCACGCTGAGCGCCGACGGTCCCGACGCCGAAGCCGCGCTCGACGGCCTCGCGACCTTGGTCGCCGACCGCTTCGGCGAGGGCGAGTGAGCGTACGGCCATGCCGCTCGCCCTGCACGGGATCGGCGTATCGCGCGGCTGCGCGATCGGGGAGACCTATCACCTGCTGCGTGACCAGCCGGAAGTGCTGGAGTACGCCATCCCGCAGGACATGGTCGATGACGAGGTGCGCCGCTTCGAGGAGGCCATCACCGAAGCCCGGCGCGAGCTGGAGGACATCCGCTCGCGCGTCGCGCCGAACGTGCCGGCCGAGGTCACGTCGTTCATCGACGCCCACCTGCTGATGCTTGAGGACCCGGCGCTCGCCGATGCGCCGGTGCGCCTGATCCGCCAGCACAGCTGCAACGCCGAATGGGCGCTGAAGATGCAGCGCGACCTGCTCGTGCAGGTGTTCGACGACATGGACGACGCCTACCTGCGCGCCCGGCGCGACGATGTCGATCACGTCGTGCGCCGCGTGCAGGGCATCCTGCTCGCCGAGGAACCGGCACCGGACCTGCTCGCGAGCCGCCTTGAAGGCCGCATCATCGTCGCCGATGACCTGACGCCGGCCGACACCATCCTGATGCAGCACCAGGGCGTGGCCGCCTTCGTCACCGAATACGGCGGCCCGCTGTCGCACACGGCGATCCTCGCGCGCAACCTCGGCATCCCGGCCGTGGTCGGTGCGCGCCATGCGCGGCGCCTGCTCGGCGACGAGGAAACCATCATCGTCGACGGCCAGAACGGCGTCGTGCTCGCCGAACTCGACGAGCCGGTACTCGAACACTATCGCGAGCGCCAGCGCCGCGAGCAGCGCGGCCGCCGCGAACTCGTCAAGCTGCGCCGGCTGCCGGCGATCAGCAGGGATCAGGTCACGATCGGCCTGCAGGCCAACATCGAGCTGCCCGAGGACGCCCTGGCCGTGCGCGAGATCGGCGCCGACGGCATCGGCCTGTACCGCACCGAATTCCTGTACATGAACCGGCCGGACACGCCGGACGAGGAGGAACACCTCGCCTCCTACCTGCACGTGATCCGCACGCTCGGCCCCGAGCAGCCGATCACGATCCGCACCGCCGACCTCGGCGCCGACAAGCAGGTCGACGGCGGCCGGCGCGGGCCGGTCGCCACCAACCCGGCGCTCGGCCTGCGCGGCATCCGCCTGTGCCTGAAGGATCACGAGATGTTCCGCGCGCAGCTGCGCGCCATCCTGCGTGCCTCGGCCCACGGCAAGGTGCGGATGATGATCCCGATGCTGTCGAACGCCTACGAGATCACGCAGGTGCTGCACCTGCTCGACGACTGCCGCCAGGAGCTGCGCGCCCGCGGCCAGGCCTTCGACGAGCAGTTGCCGGTCGGCGGCATGGTCGAGGTGCCGGCCGCCGCGGTCTGCGCACGGCTGTACGCGCACCGGCTCGACTTCCTGTCGATCGGCACCAACGACCTGATCCAGTACACGCTGGCGATCGACCGCATCGACGACGAGGTCAACTATCTCTACGACCCGCTGCATCCGGCGGTGCTGGCGCTGATCGCCGGCACCATCACCGCCGGTCAGGCCGCCGGCATCCCGGTGTCGATGTGCGGCGAGATGGCCGGCGACGCCCGCTACACGCGGCTGCTGCTCGGACTCGGCCTCACACAGTTCTCGATGCACCCGAACAACCTGCTGGAGGTCAAGCGCGTGATCCGCGAGGCCGAAGTCGGGGCACTGGCCAGGGAAACCGCCGCGATCCTTGCCGAAACCTCGCCCGAGGTGCTGAGCGCCCGGCTGGCGGCCTTCGTCGCGTGAACGCCGTCCCTGAAAGCGGCCGGCTCGATCGTGGCGACGGCCACCAGCTTGCCTGGGTGCGCACGCCCGGCGCGACGCCGGGCGTGATGTTCCTCGGCGGCTTCCAGTCCGACATGACCGGCACCAAGGCGCTGGCGCTCGAAGCGCACTGCCGTGCCGCCGGCCGGGCCTTCCTGCGCTTCGACTATTACGGCCACGGCGCCTCCAGCGGCCGCTTCGAGGACGGCACGATCGGCCGCTGGCGCGCCGACGCGCTCGCGGCCTTCGACGCGCTGACCGCAGGCCCGCAGCTGCTGGTCGGCTCGTCGATGGGCGGCTGGCTGGCGACGCTGCTGGCGCTCGATCGTGCGCAGCGCGTCGCCGGCCTGCTGACCATCGCCGCCGCCGCGGATTTCGTCATCGACCTGCTGCCGGCGCGCCTCAGTCCCGATCAGCAGCAGCAATTGGCCCGTGACGGCCGTATCGAACTGCCGTCGATGTACTCCGACACGCCGTATCCGATCTGCGCCCGGCTGATCGAGGAAGGCCGCGACCACCGGCTGCTGCACGCCCCCGTGCCGTATCACGGCCCGGTGCGCCTGCTGCACGGCAGCGCCGATGCCGACGTGCCGTGGCAGACCAGCCTGCGCCTGCTGGAGCGGCTGGAAAGCCACGATGCGCGGCTGGTGCTGGTCAGGGGTGCCGATCACCGCTTCAGCGACGCGGCCGGCATCGCGCTGATGCTGGCGACGCTCGAAGAACTGATCGGGGCGGCGGCGGCCGGGCCGGGCTGAGGCACCGGACTACTGCCGCCGGCATCCGGAAGGCCCGGCCGGCGCGGCGGGGTCAGATCATCGAGCCGTGGTGCAGCCATTCGTCCGGCTGCTGCACGAAGTTGCCCTGCACGAGTTCGATTTCCGCCTGCCACAGCAGGCCGAGCGACTGC
>NZ_DAOLKE010000005.1:0-32046 GCF_035331805.1 Plasticicumulans sp.
ACCGACCGGCCCGACCACCGTGGCCAGCAGTTCGAGCGCGCGCTCGCGCGCGGCGTCGAGCGTCAGCGGCGTGTCCGCCGGCACGAGCGGCGCGTCGTCGCCGGCCGCGGTCATCGCCGTGCCGGCCAGGTAGCCGCGGCTGTGCAGGTCATCGATCAGCGTGCCGATGTCCGGGCCGAACAGACCGCCGTAGCGCTCGACGGTGCCGGCGACGCTGGTGTGCCCGTCCACGAGCAGCAGCAGGCGGCGCAGGCGGGGGGTGAGCTGACGGGTGCGATCGCGGATTTCGGTCTGTGCGAGACCGGTCCGGCTCAGGATGACATCGGGGTGCATGGCGGGCGGCCCTCGGTCTGATCGGTCTGTCTGAAGCCGTGCTGCCCGGTTATTTTTTCCGTGTCCCGGGCAGCCGGATCATGAACCGGCCGCTGCAATGCAACAAGCCGAGCGAAACCCTGATTCAGAACGAGGAAATTCCGATGAACGATGTACCGTCCGGACCGCGCCGCGTCGTGCTCGCGACCGGTAACGCCGGCAAGGTGCGCGAGCTGGCCGCCTGCCTCGCCGATCTCGGCTGCGAAGTCCTGCCGCAGTCGCGCTTCGGTGTGCCCGAAGCCGAGGAGACCGGGCTGAGCTTCGTCGAGAACGCGATCCTGAAGGCGCGCAACGCCGCCGCACACACCGGCCTGCCGGCGATCGCCGATGACTCCGGCATCGAGGTCGACGCGCTCGACGGGGCGCCGGGCATCTATTCGGCGCGCTTCGCCGGGCCGGGCGCCGATGACGCCGCCAACAACGCCCGGCTGCTGGCGGAGCTGGCCGGCGTGCCCCCGGCACGACGCAGCGCGCGCTACCGCTGCGTGCTGGTGTATCTGCGCCACGCCCGCGACCCGATGCCGCTGATCTGCGCCGGCACCTGGGAAGGCACGGTGCTCAGCGCGGCGCGCGGCAGCGGCGGCTTCGGCTACGACCCGCTGTTCCAGCCCGCCGACTGCACGGTGACGGCCGCCGAACTGGCGCTCGCCGACAAGAACCGGCTGAGCCACCGCGGCCGCGCGCTGGCGGCGCTGCACGCGGCGCTGGCGGCAGGCGCACGTTAGGGCGGCAGGGTCTGCGGCATCGCGCTGACCGATGGCGCCTCGGTGATCGACAGCATCAGCGGTTCGAGCTGCTTCCAGACCTGCTCGGCCTGGCGCTTCGGCATCAGCTTCGGCAGCACGTCGCGCAGCTCGTCGAGTTCGGCGCGCAGCTCGCCGGCCGAGCGCGTCTGCTCGATGCGCGCGGCACGCTTGCCGCCGACCGGGCCGAGCGCGCCGAGCACGACGTAGCGGGCGAAGCCCTTGGCCTTGTCGAGGTTGAACTCCGCAAACTGCGGGATCACGGCCTCGACCGGCCCGGGGAGCGGGGAGGCATCGAGGGCGGCCGGCTTCAGGGCCGGTGCAGCGCCCGGTGCCGGGGCCGCGCGCGCCGATGCCGCACCGGCCGGCGCCAGAAACCCTTCGCTCAGCAGGCTTTCGAGCTGGGCTTCCAGATCGCTGCCGAGGGCGGCGAGCCGCTCGAGCATCTCGGCGACCGTCATGCGGCCGTCGACCATGATCAGCACGCGCCGGCGTTTCGGCGCCAGGCCATGGACCTTGTTCTGGATTTCATCGAGTCCCTTGACGGTTTTCAGCAAAACCATCGACTTGTCCATGCTCATGCCGCGAGTCCTCCTCCGCTTGCCCCGTATGTCCCTTGATAGGTGCCGATCCGGCGTCCCTGGGGGTCCGGTTCACTGCGCGCTGCCGGTGCGCGGCTTCCGGATTCTGGTAATGAAAAGTTTCAAATCATGACAAAGCCCGGCGCCAGGAACAAATGCGGCGCCGTGATTCCGTTTCGTCCGTCACCCGGGCCCTACGCCATGCCGAACTTCACCGCCCCGATCCCGCTCGCCGTATACGTGCATCTGCCGTGGTGCGTGCGCAAGTGCCCGTACTGCGACTTCAACTCGCACGCCGCGACCGGCCCGCTGCCGGAAGCCGCCTACGTCGATGCGCTGCTGGCCGACCTCGAACACGAACTGCCGGGCGTCTGGGGGCGGCGTGTCGATACCGTATTCATCGGCGGCGGCACGCCGAGCCTGTTCTCGCCCGAAGCGATCGAGCGCCTGCTCGCCGGCCTGCGCGCGCGCCTGCCGCTGCGCCCGGATGCCGAGATCACGCTCGAAGCCAATCCGGGCTCGGTCGAGGCCGGGCGCTACGCGGAACTGCGCGCCGCCGGCATCACGCGGCTGTCGATCGGCGTGCAGAGCTTCGATGACGACCAGCTCGGCCGGCTCGGGCGCATCCACGGCCGGCGCGAGGCGATGCGCGCCGCCGAGGCCGCACACGCCGCGGGCTATCCCGACGGCTTCAACCTCGATCTGATGTACGGCCTGGAGCAGCAGACGCCGGCCACGGCGCTCGCCGATCTTGCGATCGCGATCGATCTGGAGCCGGCACACCTGTCGCACTACCAGCTGACGCTGGAGCCGAACACGCTGTTCCACGCCCGGCCCCCGGTGCTGCCCGATGACGACACGGTCGCCGACATCGAGGCCGCCTGCCGCGCGCGCCTCGAAGCCCGCGGCTACGAGCGTTATGAAATCTCCGCCTACGCGCAGCCCGGCCGCCGCTGCCGGCACAACCTGAACTACTGGGAGTTCGGCGACTACCTCGGCCTCGGTGCCGGTGCCCACGGCAAGCGCACCGACCCGCACGCCGGCGAGATCCGCCGCACGCGCAAGGCCCGCAACCCGCGCGATTACCTGGAAACCGCCCCGCGCGGCACGGCCGGCCACGAGGAAACCGTGCCGGAAGCCGAGCTGCCGTTCGAGTTCCTGCTGAACGCGCTGCGCCTGATCGACGGTGTGCCGGCGCCGCTGTATGCCGAACGCACCGGGCTTGCGCTCGAAGCGCTCGAAGCGCCGCTGGCGACGGCGCGCGCGCGCGGCCTGCTCGAAGCCGATCCACAGCGCCTGCGCGCCAGCGCGCACGGCCTACAATTCGTGAACGATCTGCTGCAGCTGTTCATGACCCCGCGCTGAAGGGACTGCACCGATGCTCGAATCCTGGTTCGTCGACTGTCCGTGGTGCGGGGAAGGCTTCGAGGCGGACATCGACACCTCCGCCGGCGATGCCGAATACGTCGAGGACTGCCGGGTCTGCTGCGCACCGGTCGTGTTCCGCATCCGCGTCGCTGCCGACGGCTCGCTGCTCGCCGTCGAAACCCTGCGCGAGGGCGACTGACATGCACATCGACATCGATGACGCCGACCCGGCCGCCGACCCGTATGTGCCGATCGACTGCGAGCTCTACAGCCGCTACGAGCTGGCGATCATGCACCGGCGCACGCTGCGGCTGGTCTGGCGCGACGAGGCCGGCGGCACGCACCTCGAAACCGTGCTGCCCTGCGACCTGCAGACGCGCATGCACCAGGAATTCCTGCTCGCCGAAACCCTGGACGGCGAACCGCGCTGCCTGCGGCTGGACCGCATCCGCCACGTCGACTTCCTGTAGCCCCGCGGCCGGCCCGGACGCCGGCGGTGCGCTTGCACGCGGCCGGCGGCTTCCCGGATAGTGCCGCCCCGCCCCGCTCCGGGGCCTGCCGGGGGATCGTCCGTGGGTCTGTTCATCCTGTCGCGGCGCGAGCGCCCCGATCCGCTGCAGCCGGCATGGCTGGCCGCGCACCGGCGCCACGGCTTCCGCGAGCCGCTGCGCCTCACGGCCGGCGACTGGCGGCTCGACCTGTTCGGGGCGCTGAACGGCCTCGGCCCGCAACTCGTGCAGCGCGACAACGGCGACTTCGCCGCCTGCACCGGGGTGTTCTTTTACCGGGGGGCGCGCGGCACGGCCGGCCTCGAATCCCTGCTCGATGACTTCGATGGCGAGCGCTTTCCGTGGTCCGGCAGCCGCGGCCATTTCGCGGTGATCGTCTGCAAGGCCGGGCGGATGTTCCTCGCCACCGACGCGCTCGGCGGCTACAAGGTCTACCACGACGGCGGACGCACGCTGCTGTCGAGCAGCTTCACGGCCCTGCGCGCGAATCTCGCGCAGGCGACGCCCGATGCCCAGGGCGCCTGGGAATACGCCTGGAACGGCGCGACCTACGGCACCCGGACCTTCATCCGCGAGATCCGCCAGCTGCGCCGCGGCAGCCTGCTCACCCTCGGACCGCAGGCGGAAATCAGCGCCGAATACCGGCTGCCGGCCGCTGATGCACCGCAGCACGCCTCGATCGACGAGGCCGCCGAGGACTACGCCGCGCGGCTGCGCGCGCTGTTTCGCGTCTACGCGGCCGGCGGCGGGCGCTTCCGCACCGCGCTCTCCGGGGGCTATGACTCGCGGCTGATGCTGGCGCTGCTGCTCGATGCCGGGCTGGATCCGCAGGTCTACGTCTACGGCCGCGCCGGGGACGACGACGTGCG
This sequence comes from Plasticicumulans sp., assembly GCF_035331805.1. NCBI lineage: Bacteria > Pseudomonadati > Pseudomonadota > Gammaproteobacteria > Candidatus Competibacteraceae > Plasticicumulans > Plasticicumulans sp. Next base: position 4,443 of record NZ_DAOLKE010000005.1, read on the forward strand.
CGTCGCCAAGGCCATCGCCGCCGGCGAAGGCCTCGCGCTCGAACACGTCGACAAGTCGCAGACCGCACCGCCGCCCTCGGCCGGCCACACCGAGCGCGCCTGGGTGCGCTTCGACGGCTGGAAGAACGACGGCCTGTTCGACAGCGGCGTCGATGCCGAGGACCGCCTGCTGCGCGTGCCGGGCGATGTCTCGGTGCTGAACGGCTCGGCCGGCGAGGTGTTCCGCAACTTCTTCTACCTGCCCGACCGGCGCTACCGGGCGCGCGACGTGGTCTGGTCGTTCTACTCGCGCCACGACCCGCAGGCGATGACCGGCGCCTTCGATGCCGAAGCCTACGACACGGCGATGAGCGCCGACCTGCTGGCGGCGATCGGGACGACGGCGCCCGACGACCAGGCGCTCACCCGCGCCGACATCGAGGCGCTGTATCCGCTGCACCGGGCGCGCTACTGGACCGCGCGTGATGTCGGCCTGAACCAGCGCTTCGGGCCGCTGCTGTTCCCGTATCTGGAGCCGGCCGTGTTCAGCGGCACCGAGCGCGAGCCGATCGCGTGGAAGGACTACGGACGGCTGGAGGCGAAGATCATCGAGCGCGTGCATCCGGCGCTCGCGCGCTATCCGAGCGCCTACGGCTTCGTGCCGGCCGACGGCCCGGATCTCCGCTACCGGCTGAAGATGCAGCTGACCTTCCTGCGCCCGACCTGGCTGCGCCGCTACAGCTACCGGCTGCAGCAGCGCGGCCCGCTGCCGCCGCGCCCGGTCTGGCTCGGGGATGCCGCGCTCAGCGCCGCCGGCCTCGATCCGGCGCTGCCGCACATGCGCGCGCTGTTCGTGCCGGAAAGGCTTCGCGATGCCGAGGTGTTCAACCGCGTCTGCACGATGGAACTCGCGCTCGCCGGCCAGCCGCTGCCCGGCTGAGGCCGCAGCGGGCGGGCATGGGCGTCAGAGCAGTTCGGCGTACAGGTCGTGCTCGTCGGCATCGATGATGCGCACGCGCACGCGCTGGCCCGGCCGGCAGTGGCTGCTGTCCTCGATCGCGACGATGCCGTCGATCTCCGGCGCCTCGGCGGCGCTGCGTCCGACCGCACGGCCATCCTCGGCGTAGCCGTCGATCAGCAGCTCGCACTCGCTGCCGATGCGCTGTTCGAGCTTCGCGGCGCTGATGCCGGCCTGCACTTCCATGAAGCGCGCCAGCCGCTCCTGCTTCAGCGCCTCGGGCACTGCGCCGTCGAGCGCATTGGCCGGAGCCCCCTCGACCGGCGAATACGCGAAGCAGCCGACCCGATCGAGTTCGGCCTCTTCGAGGAAGTCGAGCAGGCGCTCGAAGTCGTCATCGGTCTCGCCCGGGAAGCCGACGATGAAGGTGCTGCGCAGCGTGAGTTCCGGGCACTGCTCGCGCCAGCGGCGGATGCGCGCCAGCGTGCCGTCGATGTCGCCGGGCCGCTTCATGGCCTTCAGCACGCGCGGGCTCGCGTGCTGCAGCGGCACGTCGAGGTAGGGCAGGATCTTGCCTTCCGCCATCAGCGGGATCACGTCATCGACGCTCGGGTACGGATAGACGTAGTGCAGCCGCACCCAGACGCCGAGCGTGCCGAGCGCCTCGGCGAGCGCGCTCATCTGCGTCTTCACCGGCCGCCCGCCCCAGAAGCCGGTGCGGTAGCGCACGTCGACGCCGTAGGCACTGGTGTCCTGCGAGATCACCAGCAGCTCCTGCACGCCGGCGCGCACGAGGTTCTCGGCCTCCAGCAGCACGTCGCCGACCGGGCGGCTGACCAGATCGCCGCGCATCTGCGGGATGATGCAGAACGTGCAGCGATGGTTGCAGCCTTCGGAAATCTTCAGGTAGGCGTAATGGCGCGGCGTCAGCTTGATGCCGGCCGGCGGCACGAGATCCAGAAACGGATCGTGCGGCTTCGGCAGATGTTCATGCACCGCCCCCATGACTTCTTCGAGCGCATGCGGGCCGGTCACCGCCAGCACCTTCGGATGCACCTCGGTGATGCGCTCGGGCCGGGCGCCGAGGCAGCCGGTGACGATGACGCGACCGTTCTCGGTCAGCGCCTCGCCGATCGCATCGAGCGACTCCTCGATCGCGGCATCGATGAAACCGCAGGTGTTGACGACGACCAGATCGGAGCCGCGATAGTCGGGCGAGATCGCGTAGCCCTCGGCCCGCAGCCGGGTCAGGATCTGTTCGGAATCGACGAGCGCCTTCGGGCAGCCGAGGCTGACGAAGCCGACCCGGGGTTCGGTGTTGGCCATTTTTTCTTTCCGGTAAAGCGGTTACGGACGCCGCGCAAGCGCGCGGCTTATACCGGAGCCTGCCGGTGGCGGCAAGCCCCGGCCGGCGGCGATGCTTGCGTGCCCGGCACGATTTGCTTATCGTACCGCCCCTTTGTCGCCCCCGACGGGGTGCACGGCTTCCCGGACCGGCGCGTGCCCGCGTCGTCCACCGGCTCACGCACGCAAGGTTTGACGTTCATGAAGAAAGGCATCCACCCCGAATACCGCGAAGTGGTGTTCCAGGACCTGTCGGCGGACTTCTCGTTCCTGACCCGCTCGACGATCCGGACCAAGGACAAGATCACCTGGACCGACGGCAAGGAATATCCGCTGGTCAAGGTCGAAGTCTCCAGCGCCTCGCACCCGTTCTATACCGGCAAGCAGAAGATCGTCGACACCGCCGGCCGCGTCGACCGCTTCCGCCGCAAGTACGGCCTGTAAGCGCAGGAAATCCTGCGGCATCCGGAAAAAGGCATCCTCGCGATGCCTTTTTTCTTGCCTTCCGCCGGCCGGCGGAATCCGGCGAGAGCCTATAAAAAAACTGATATTTCAAATACATGGATCCAGCATTGCGGTTTTCGCAATGAGGCATCGAAAGGCCGGGACAGGATGTGACGCTTCGGTTTATGATCCCGCCCCGCCCGGATCCCGGGGCGTGGCATGCCAGCTGAAATGGGGGTCCGGTCCGCATCCGCCAGCGACGTTCACCCGTGCGCTGCGTGATGCGACCGGATGCGGAGTCGTCCGGTCCGGGGCCATCGGCCTCGGGACCTCCCGAACTCCGCGGCAGCCGGCATGCAGGAAGTCGCCCGACAGGGCCGGGCCTTGCAGCATCTCCCGCACTGAATCCGAATAATGGAGGTAGCCGAATGTCCAACGCGACCGTCACCCTGAAGGACAATGCGTCCGGCAAGACCGTCGACATGCCGATCTACACCCCCACGCACGGTGACCCCGTCGTGGACATCGGCGCCCTCAACAAGGAATTCGGTTACTTCACGTACGATCCGGGCTTCGTGTCGACCGCCTCGTGCAAGAGCGCGATCACCTACCTCGACGGCGACAAGGGTGAACTGCTGTACCGCGGCCACCCGATCGAGCAGCTTGCCGAGCAGTGCACGCACCTCGAAGTCAGCTACCTGCTGCTCAACGGCGAACTGCCGACCGCCGAGCAGCTGAAGAACTTCGAGTACACGATCAGCCATCACACGCTGATCAAGGACAACCTGCTGAAGTTCTTCGACGGCTTCAACTACGACGCGCACCCGATGGCGATGCTGACCGGCGTCGTCGGCTCGCTCGCCGGCTTCTATCACGACAACCTGAACATCCTCGATCCGGAGCACCGCAAGATCACGGCGCACCGCCTGATCGCGAAGCTGCCGACCATCGCCGCGGCCTGCTACAAGCACAACATCCAGCAGCCGTTCATGTATCCGCGCAACGACCTGTCGTACTGCGGAAACCTGCTGCACATGATGTTCTCGACTCCCTGCGAGGAGTTCGAGATCGATCCGGTCGCCGAGAAGGCGCTCGACGTGCTGTTCATCCTGCACGCCGATCACGAGCAGAACGCCTCGACCTCGACCGTGCGTCTGGCCGGCTCGTCCGATGCCAACCCCTACGCTGCGATCGCCGCCGGCATCGCCTGTCTGTGGGGTCCGGCGCATGGCGGCGCCAACGAGGCCGTGCTGCGCATGCTCGACCAGATCGGTGACGTGTCGAACATCGACAAGTTCGTCGCGAAGGCCAAGGACAAGAGCGATCCGTTCAAGCTGATGGGCTTCGGTCACCGCGTCTACAAGAACTTCGACCCGCGCGCGAAGATCATCAAGGGCATCTGCCACCAGGTCCTGTCCAAGTACGGCAATGATCCGCGCATGGAACTGGCGATGCGTCTTGAGGAAATCGCGCTGAAGGACGAATACTTCGTCGAACGCAAGCTGTATCCGAACGTCGACTTCTACTCGGGCATCATTTACAAGGCGCTCGGCATTCCGGTCGAAATGTTCACGCCGATGTTCGCGATCGCGCGCACGGTCGGCTGGATTTCGCACTGGATGGAAATGATCTCCGATCCGTCCAAGAAGATCGGCCGTCCGCGCCAGTTGTACATCGGCGCCGCCAAGCGCGACGTGCCGGCCATCAGCGCCCGCTGATCGTCCACGCAAGCCTGCACGAAAAGGCGATCCGTTCGCGGATCGCCTTTTTTATTTGCCGGCGCGCCGGGCGGATTCAGCCGATCCTCCTGACACGCGGACATGAAAAACCCCGCCGGCGCCGGGGCGCGGGCGGGGTCACCGGACTCCGGGTCCGGGAACGGAATCAGCGGTGCGCGTCGAGAACGTCGAAGATGCGCTGCGAAATCTCGTCAACGCTGCCGACACCCTTGACGGTCTTCAGCTTGCCGGTGCCTTCGTAATAGGAGATCAGCGGCGCGGTCTGCTCTTCGTAGACGGCCAGGCGCTTGCGGATGGTGTCCTCGTTGTCGTCGGCACGGCCGCGCGACAGCAGGCGCTTGGTGATCTCGTCGAAGTCGACGTCGAAGAACAGCGTGCAGTCGAGCGGCTTTTCGAGCTTCGCGAGCATCGCGTCGAGCGCTTCGGCCTGAGCCAGCGTGCGCGGGAAGCCGTCGAGCAGGAAGCCGGCCGACAAGCCCTTGTTCATGCGCTCCTCGATCATGCCGAGCACGATCTCGTCGGATACCAGCCCACCGGCATCCATGATCGCCTTGGCCTTCTTGCCGAGTTCGGTGCCGGCCGCGACTTCGGCCCGCAGCAGGTCGCCGGTCGAGACATGGGTGATGCCATAGCGCGCAACGATGTTCTCCGCCTGCGTGCCCTTGCCCGAGCCGGGTGCCCCCAACAACACGATTCTCATAGCGGTATTCCCATCCTGATCTTGCATGTCGGCGGCTCTTGCGGCCGCGGAAGGATAATCGGCGTCCGGACCGGCCGGCGCCGTTAACATCTTGATTTGTTCGAAAACATACTTTCCTCTGTTTCTCCCCGGCTTGTCAACGCAAAACCGCCTGCGGAACCGGCTGCACGCCCGCTTGCGGCACTGCACAAGCTTGTTGCCGCATGCGGAGGACATTGCCGGTCAGCCTGCACAATCAATCCCTTGCAACCGCCAGGCCGGGCAAACCCCCTGAAATTCCTTTCCTGTCCTATTTTGTCATCCGAAACCCCGTGTGCAGCAGTCTGCCCCGCATTTCCGCGCGCCGGCGACGCAACATGCCTGGGCCCGCCTGACTTCGCATCGCCGCCGTGATAGGCTGCGCGCTTCCGTCCAACCGGATATTCCTGCAGGGGGAAAAGCACATGATTCTGGACCGAGTGACCGCAGGCCGTGACCTGCCGAACGATTTCAACGTCATCATCGAGATTCCGGCCAACGCCGACCCGGTCAAGTACGAAGTCGACAAGGAGACCGGTGCGCTGTTCGTGGATCGCTTCATGAACGTGGCGATGCACTACCCGTGCAATTACGGCTACATCCCGAACACGCTGTGCGGCGACGGTGATCCGCTCGACGTGCTGGTCGTGACGCCGTTCCCGCTGGTCTCGGGCTGCGTCGTGCGCTGCCGTCCGCTCGGCCTGCTGCGCATGTCCGACGAAGGCGGCCAGGACTCCAAGCTGGTCGCGGTGCCGATCAAGAAGCAGTGCACCCTCTACGAGAACGTCGAGAAGATCGAGGATCTGCCGGAAGTCACGCTGAAGCAGATCGCGCACTTCTTCGAGCACTACAAGGATCTCGACAAGGGCAAGTGGGTCAAGGTCGACGGCTGGGGTTCGCTGGACGCAGCGCAGGCCGAGATCGCCGACAGCGTCCGGCTGTACAACGAAGCCAAGTAATCCCCGCCCGATCCTCTCGTTCCGCGCCGGGGCCGGCCGTCGCCGGCTCCGGTGCCTTCCCGCCGGATGCCATGAGCGAATTCACGCACTTCAACGCGGCGGGGGCTGCGCACATGGTCGATGTCGGCACCAAGCCCGACACGCACCGCGTCGCGATCGCCGAAGGCCGCATCACGATGCACGCCGGCACGCTCGCGAAGATCCTTGCTGGCGACCACCGCAAGGGTGACGTGCTCGGCATCGCGCGCATCGCCGGCATCATGGGCGCCAAGCGCACCGCCGACCTGATCCCGCTATGCCACCCGATCGCGCTGACCCGGGTCGACATCGAGTTCGACACGCAGACGATCCCGGATGCCGTCCTCTGCCGGGCCACCGCCGAAACCGTCGGTCCGACCGGCGTCGAGATGGAAGCCCTGACCGCCGTGCAGACGGCACTCGCGACCATCTACGACATGTGCAAGGCCGTCGACCGCGGCATGTGCATCGAAGCCGTGCGCCTGCTGGAGAAACGGGGTGGCCGCTCCGGCCACTGGCAGCGCAGCGCGGACTGACATGAGCGCTGCGGACTGGCTGTACGTCGACACCGCCCCCGAACTCGAAGCCCTGGTGGCGCGGCTGCAAGGCAGCCCGTGGCTTGCGCTCGATACCGAATTCATCCGCGAACGCACTTATTACCCGCAACTCTGCCTGCTCCAGGTCGCCACACCCGGACTGATCGCCTGTGTCGATCCGCTGGCGCTGCCGGACATCGGCCCGCTGCTCGACGTGCTGTACGATCCGGCGACGGTGAAGGTCCTGCATGCGGCGTCGCAGGATCTCGAAATCTTCTATCACCTGCGCGGCGCGGTGCCGCAGCCGGTGTTCGACACGCAGATCGCCGCCAGCCTGCTCGGCCACGGCGAGCAGGCCGGCTACGGCACCCTGGTCGAAAGCCTGCTGTCGATCACGCTCGACAAGTCGCAGAGCCGTACCGACTGGGCGCAGCGCCCGCTCGACGCCACCCAGCTTGCCTATGCGGCCGATGACGTGCGCCACCTGCGCAGCGTCTACGGCCTGCTGCTCGACGAACTCGCCCGACTCGGTCGCCGGGACTGGCTGGAGCAGGATTTCATCGATCTCTGCCGCAGCGATCGCTACGCGCCCAATCCGCCCGAAGCCTGGCGCCGGATCAAGGGCGCCCGCATGCTGCGCGGCGTGCAGCTCGCGGTGCTGGCCCGGCTCGCCGAATGGCGCGAACAGCAGGCGATGGCGAGCGACCGGCCACGCAAATGGATCGCCGCCGACGACCTGCTACTCGATCTGGCCCGCGTGCAGCCGCGCGACGAGGCCCAGCTCGGCAAGTTGCGCACGCTCGAAGCCGCGACCGCCCGGCGTCACGGCGCCACCCTGCTGGCGCTGGTTGCCGAAGCCCGGGCGCAGCCGAAGGAATCCTGGCCGCAGCTGCCGCAGCGCCGGCAGCTCGCCGCCGAACAGGAAGCCCTGGTGGACGCAATGATGGCGATCGTGCGGCTGCGCGGCCTGCAGAAAGGCGTCAGCACCGCGCAGCTCGCCGCGCGGCGCGAACTCGAACAACTGGTCGAAGGCGAGCGCGACCTGCCGCTGCTGCACGGCTGGCGGGCCGGTGTCGCCGGCCGGGAAGTGCTGGATCTGCTCGAAGGCCGGCTGGCGCTGGCGGTCCGGGACGGCCAGTTGCTCACCTTCGATCGCTGAGCGCGAAATCTTCCGGCCGGACCTCAGCGCTCGTACGGCTGGTAGAACGCCCGGATCGCCATCAGATCGGCATCGAGATCGCCGCTCGTGTGCATGGCCGGCCCCAACCCGACCACCTTGTTCCGCCAGTCGATGTAGCCGAGCACGACCGGCACGCCGGCAGCATCGGCGATGTGCCAGAAGCCGGTCTTCCAGCGCACCCCGCGCCTGCGGGTGCCTTCCGGAGCGATGACCAGAATCAGCTGCTCATGCGCACGGAAGGCCTCCACGGCCGTCTCGACCAGGCCATTCGTGCGGGTGCGATCGACGGCCACACCGCCGAGCCACATCATCAGCCAGCCGAGCGGGCCGCAGAACAGTGTGTGCTTGCCGAGCCAGACCAGCCGCAGCCGGTGATGCAGCGCCAGCGCCAGCATCAGGCAGAAGTCCCAGTTCGAGGTGTGCGGCGCACCGATGGCGACGCAACTGCCGGCGGGCGGCTGACCGGCGCAGCGCCAGCCGGCGAGCGCAAGCAGCCAGCCGGAAACGGCCGCGAGCCGCGCGCTGGCGGTGAGACGGGTGGGATGGATACGCATGCCGACGCGCTCCGGCTTCAGGAGCGCGTCAGTCTAGGGATTCAGACGTGCTCGTGCAGACCGCACTCGCGCTTGAGGCCGAAGAAGCGCGTTTCTTCCTCGGTCATGCCATCGGCCAGACGCGTGGTCGTGTGCACGTCGCCGATTGACACGTAGCCCTGCTCCCAGAGCGGGTGGTAGGGCAGATCATGGCGGCGCAGGTACATGCCGACGTCACGGTCGGTCCAGTCGATGATCGGATGCACCTTCAGGCGGCCATTGCGCGGCAGCGCCACCGACAGGCCCGAACGGCTCTTCGCCTGCTGGCGGCGCAGCCCGGCGATCCAGGCCTGGGCCTGCAGTTCATCGAGTGCGCGCTGCATCGGCTCGACCTTGTTGATGCGGTTGTAGTGCTCGATGCCTTCGAGCCCCTGCTCCCACAGCCGGCCGTAACGCGCCTCCTGCCAGGCCGGCGACAGCGGCGAGCGGTAGATGTGCAGGTTGAGCTTCAGCCGTTCGGTCAGATCCTCGACGAAGCGGTAGGTCTCCGGGAACAGATAACCGGTATCGACCAGGATGACCGGAATCCCCGGCAGCACCCGGGTCGCCATGTGCAGGCTGACCGCCGCCTGGGCACCGAAGCTGGACGACAGCACCAGTGCGTCGCCGAAGCGCCCGGCCGCCCATTCCATGCGCTGTTCGGCACTCATCGCTTCGAGACGCAGGTTGAGCGCATCGAGTGCAGGACCACTCGCGAGCAATTCCTGCCAGTCGCCATGTTCGCTCATCGGTGTCTCTCCCAGCCGAACAACTGCCTGTTATCAGATGGCGCGCACGATACCGGAGCCGCTTTAAAACCAAAAGTAATCAATGCGGATATGCTTATTCCATCCGGCATCAGCAGAGCACGCTTCCCGCCGACCCGCGCCGCTGAACCGTCCACACTGAGCCGAGCCGGTGGCGCTCCCGCCTGTGATACACTCCCCCGCCTCCTGTGGCGCAGCGGCGCCTGAACCCTTCCGGCTTCCTAGGGATTTCGATGATGAGCGACATGAACTTCGAGCAGGCCCGCTTCAACATGATCGAACAGCAGATCCGCCCCTGGGAGGTGCTGGATCAGCAGGTGCTGGAAGTCCTCGCGAAAATCCGGCGCGAAGCCTTCGTACCCGAGCAGTACCGCCAGCTCGCGTTTTCGGACATCCGCATTCCGCTCGGCCACGGCGAGACGATGATGAATCCGAACGTTGAAGGCCGGCTGCTGCAGGCCCTCTCGGTGCGTCCCGAAGACCGCATCCTCGAAATCGGCACCGGCTCCGGCTACGTCACGGCCTGTCTCGCCACGCTCGGCTCCAGCGTGCTGTCGGTCGACATCCACGCTGATTTCACTGAAACCGCGCAGGCCCGGCTGCAGGCTGCCGGCCTGCACAATGTGCAGCTGCAGACCGGCGATGCCGCGCGCGGCTGGGGCAACCTGCGCTACGACGTGATCGCGATCACCGGAGCCCTGCCGGTGCTCGACCCGCTCTGGCGCGACCTGCTGACCGTCAGCGGCCGCCTGTTCGCGGTGGTCGGCACGGCGCCGATCATGGAAGCGATCCTGGTGACCCGCGTCGGCGAGCAGGAATGGACGAGCGAGAGCCTGTTCGAGACCGAACTGCCCTGCCTGCTGAATTCAGCCCGCCCGCCCGTTTTCACGTTCTGAGCCAGCCTCGCCATGCGTCAGCTCGATCCGCTGGAACTGATCACCTGGCGGCGCGGACTGCAGGAAAAACCCCAGTACCTCGACGTGCGCGAACGCTGGGAGTTCGCGCTGTGCCGGCTGGAAGATTCGATCAACATACCGCTCGGCGAACTCGCCGAGCGGTATGACGAGATCGACGGCGAACGACCGGTGGTCTGCATCTGCCACCATGGCATCCGCAGCCTGCACGCAGCCAGCTTTCTTGAGCACGAAGGTTTCGTCGAGGTGGTGAATCTGGCCGGCGGCATCGATGCCTGGGCGAGACTGGCAGACCCTGCCGTACCCCGGTACTGATGCCGGCATTGACGAATGGATCGCGCCATTGCCCGTATACCCCGACGCCTGCATGACGTGAGGCCTCTAGGTCATGCCACCCTGTCTCCCTTGCTCGCCGCATGATGGATCGCCATGAACCGCCGCCACCCTCCTGCCCTGCTCGTCGGCCTGCTGCTGGCCTGTTTCGCCATCGAAGCCCCGGCGGTCGACCTGCTGCAGGTATACCGGGATGCCAAGGACGGCGATCCGCAGTTGCGCGCTGCCGACGCCAGCCGGCAGGCTGCCGGTGAGAACAAGCCCCAGGCCGTTGCCAACCTGCTGCCACAGATCGGTGCCTCGCTCGAGCGGGATCACGACTCCGCCGTACGCGGCCTGAACGGGGTTTCGTCGTACAACTCGCACAGCTACGGCGTCACGCTCACCCAGCCGATTTTCCGCAAGGAAAACTACGTCCAGCTGCGGCGGGCCGATGCACTGGTCGGCCAGGCCGAAGCCGATTATGCCGATGCCGACCAGCAGTTCCTGCTGCGGGTCGCCACGCGTTATTTCACCGTGCTCGCCTCGCTCGACAACCTGCGCTTCGCGCGCGCCGAAAAGGATGCCGTCGCCCGCGAGCTGGAACAGGCCCGGCGGCGCTTTGACGTGGGTCTGGTCACCGTCGTCGACGTGCAGGAAGCGCAGGCCCGTCATGACCTGACGGTCGCGCAGGAAATCACCGCCGAAAACACGCTCGAAGACGCTCGCGAAGCCCTGCGCGTCGTCACCGGCCAGGAATACGGGCCGCTCGATGAACTCGGCGAGCGCATGCCGCTGAAGATGCCGGATCCGGCCCGCGTCGATCCATGGATCGACCGCGCCCTGGCCAACAATCCGACGCTGCGCTCGGCACTGCAGGCGGCCGATGCCGCCAAGGAAACCGTCGACCTGCAGCGTGCCGGCCATTATCCGTCGCTCGACCTGGTCGCCAGCCATTACGACAACGATTTCGGCCCGCGCGGCGGCGATCTGTCCGGCAACCGCGTCGGAATCCAGGTGAATATCCCGCTGTTCCAGGGCGGGGCCGTGACCTCGCGCACCCGGCAGGCAGCCTACCAGCACGAAGCGGCACGCGAGCAGGTCGAGGCCACGCAGCGTGACATCGTCCGCCAGGTCCGCAACGCCCATCGTGGCCAGCAGGCAGCGATCAGTCAGGTCAAGGCCCTGAAGCAGGCGCTGGTGTCGAACCGCAGCTCGCTCGATGCCACGCGCGCCGGCCTCGATGTCGGCACGCGCACGATCGTCGACGTGCTCGATGCCGAGCGCGAGCTGTACCGGGCCGAACGCGACTACGCCAAGGCACGCTACGACTACGTGCTGAACCGCCTGCTGCTGAAGCAGGCAGCCGGCGACCTCGGCGAAGCCGATCTGGTCGAGATCAACGCCTGGCTGCAGCGTCCGAAATCCTGACCCGAGCCGTGCTGCCGCCCCTGACGCGTCACCACTGGATTTTCGATCTCGACGGCACGCTGACGGTTGCGGTCCATGACTTTCCGGCGATGCGCCGCCGGCTCGGCATTCCCGGGCACGTCGACATCATCGACTGGATCGACACCCGCGGCGCAGCCGAAGCCGCGCGCCTGCATCGGGCCCTCGATGCCATCGAACACGAATACGCGAGCCTCGCACGCGCGGCGGAGGGTATGCCCGAACTGCTCGCGGCCCTGGAAACGGCCGGCTGCCGGCTGGGACTGCTGACCCGCAATACCCGCGAGGTCGCCGGGCAGGTGTTGCGAAGGCTCGGTGTGGATCGGCATTTTGCCGAAGAAACATTGTTCGGCCGGCACGAAGCGCCGCCCAAGCCGCGACCGGACGGCATCTCCCGACTGCTGCAGCACTGGCAGGCCGAAGCCGGCGATACCGTCATGGTCGGCGATCACCTGCATGACCTGCTGAGCGGACGCGCAGCCGGCACCGCAACCGTGCTGATCAGCCCCGGCGATCCGCCACCGGACTGGCGCATCCACATCGACTGTCACTTCGGCAGTCCGGGCCAGCTGCTCGCCGGCTGGCTCGCTGCCCGCCCTCCCACATAAGTAGTAGTAGCCGCCCCCCGGAGACGAACGCGTCATGAATGCCGCCGACATCGCTGCCCAGGTCCGCGCTGCGCTTGCCGAGGACATCGGCAGCGGCGATCTGACCGCCGACCTGATTCCGGCCACGAATCGCGCCGAAGCCACGGTCATCGCCCGCGAGCCTGCCGTGATCTGCGGTGTGGCCTGGTTCGACGAGGTGTTCCGCCAGATCGATCCGTCGATCCGCATCGACTGGCGGGTCCGGGATGGCGAACGGGTGAGTGCCGATCAGCTGTTATGCACGCTGCACGGCCCGTCGCGAGCGCTGCTGAGCGGTGAACGCACGGCGCTGAACTTCCTGCAGACCCTGTCGGGCACGGCGAGCCTGGCGAAGCGTTATGCCGAAGCCGTGGCCGGAACCGGCGCCACCGTGCTCGACACCCGCAAGACCCTGCCCGGCCTGCGCCTCGCCCAGAAGTACGCCGTGCGCTGTGGCGGCTGCAGCAACCACCGCATCGGGCTCTATGACGCGATCCTGATCAAGGAGAACCACATCATGGCGGCCGGCTCGATCACGGCGGCCGTCACCCAAGCCCGTGCCTTGCATCCCGGCATCAGGATCGAGGTCGAGGTCGAGACGGCCGAGGAACTCGCCGAGGCGGTGGCCTGCACCCCCGACGTGATCATGCTCGACAACCATGACGTGCCGCGCATGCGCGAGGCGGTGGCCTTCGTCGCCGGACGCATTCCGCTGGAGGCCTCGGGCAACATCAGTCTGGACACGATCCGCGCCTATGCGGAAACCGGCGTCGATTACATCTCCGTCGGCGGACTGACCAAGGACGTGCGCGCCCTCGATCTGTCGATGCGCTTTCGCAGCCGCTGACCGGCACCGCTCGCGTCATACGGACGTCATCGCCGCCCGCAATGATGGCGGGGTTCAGCCACGATCCCGGACTACCGCCATCATGCCCCCTGCCCCTGCCCTGCCGATCACCACCGACCCCGCTGCTTCGACCCTGCGGCGGCTGCGGCTCAGCGACGAGATTGCCTTTCTCGAATCGCGGCTCGCAGAGATGGGCCACGGCGGTGACTGCGCGTACGAACACGCGCTGAGCCGTGCCTACACCGATCGCCTGATCGAACGCCGCCAGGAGCTGTCGCGACTCCTGCACTGAAAACCCGCGCCAGGCCCGGCCCATGAGAAACGGCCAGTAAAAAACCGGGCGATGCCCGGTTTTTTATTTTCGAAGCGATGAAGAACGCCCCGGATCACTCGGCGGCGGCAGCCGGACGATCGACCAGTTCGACGTAGGCCATCGGCGCGTTGTCGCCGGCGCGGAAGCCGCACTTCAGGATGCGCAGGTAACCACCCGGACGCGTGGTGTAGCGCGGACCGAGTTCGTTGAACAGCTTGGTCACGGCGTCGCGATCCCGCAGGCGCGCAAAAGCCAGACGGCGACCGGCCACGCTGTCGGACTTGGCGAGGGTGATCAGCGGCTCGGCGACCCGGCGCAGTTCCTTGGCCTTTGGCAGCGTGGTCTTGATCAGCTCGTGGGCGATCAGCGACGCGGTCATGTTCCGGAACATCGCGTCGCGATGGCTGCTGGTGCGATTCAGCTTACGACCAGATTTGCGATGACGCATGGTGGTGATTCCTTGAATGGATTCAGGGGGCGCCCAAGGCGCGGGGAAGCGGCCCTGCGGCGACTTCCCCGCGCTGCGATCAGGCGCTCGCCCGATCGTCGGCCTTGTCGCCGGCGAGCTGCGGCGGCGGCCAGTTTTCGAGCTTCATGCCGAGCGAGAGGCCGTGCGAGGCCAGCACGTCCTTGATCTCGGTCAGCGACTTCTTGCCGAGATTCGGCGTCTTCAGCAGTTCCACCTCGGTGCGCTGGATCAGGTCACCGATGTAGTAGATGCTTTCGGCCTTCAGGCAGTTGGCCGAACGCACGGTCAGTTCGAGGTCGTCGACCGGGCGCAGCAGGATCGGGTCGATGTCGACCTGCTGCGGCGCCGGCTCGGCTTCTTCCTTGCCCTTGAGATCGACGAACACCGACAGCTGATCGAGCAGGATGCGGGCCGCAGCACGGATCGCCTCTTCCGGATCCACCGTGCCGTTGGTCTCGAGTTCGATGACCAGCTTGTCGAGGTTGGTGCGCTGTTCGACGCGCGCCGCCTCGACCTTGTAGCTGACGCGGTTGATCGGGCTGAACGAGGCATCGAGCTGCAGCCGGCCGATCGGACGGCTCTCGTCCTCGGCAACCAGGCGCTGCGTCGCCGGCTCGTAGCCGCGGCCCTTGGCGACCCGCAGCTTCATGCCGAGCTCGATTTCCTTGTTCAGCGTCGCGATGACGTGATTCGGATTGACGATCTCGACCGCGTGCGTGGTCTGCACGTCGGCGGCGAGCACCGGGCCCGGCCCGCGCTTGCGCAGGCTCAGCGTCGCCTCGGTGTCGCCATGCATGACGATGGCGAGCCCCTTGAGGTTCAGCAGCAGGTCGATGACGTCTTCCTGCACGCCCTCGATCGCCGAGTACTCATGCAGCACGCCTTCGATCTCGCACTCCACGACCGCGGCACCCGGAATCGACGACAGCAGGATCCGACGCAGGGCATTGCCGAGGGTGTGGCCGAAACCGCGTTCCAGCGGTTCGAGCGTCACCCGCGCGCGCTTGTCATCGATGCGTTCGACATCGACGATGCGCGGCTTCAGAAAATCAAAGGAGCCCGACATCTGCGATCTTCCCCCGGGATTACTTCGAGTAGAGCTCGACGACCAGCGACTCGTTGATGTCGGCAGGCAGATCGGCACGATCCGGCACGCGCTTGAACACGCCGCTCATCTTGCCGGTGTCCACGTCGATCCAGTCGGCGAAGCCACGGCTCTTGGCGAGTTCCAGCGACTGCTGGATGCGCGCCTGATTGCGCGACTTCTCGCGCACCGCGACCACGTCGGAGGCCTTGACGGCGTAGGACGGCACGTTGATCGCCTCGCCATTGACGACGATGGCCTTGTGCGACACCAGCTGGCGCGCTTCGGAGCGGGTCGCACCGAAGCCCATGCGGAAGACGACGTTGTCGAGACGCGTCTCCAGCAGGCGCAGCAGGTTCTCGCCGGTCGAGCCCTTGCGGCGCGCGGCTTCCTGATAGTAGCGACGGAACTGCCGCTCCAGCACGCCGTAGATGCGGCGCAGCTTCTGCTTCTCGCGCAGCTGCAGGCCGTAATCCGACAGGCGACCGCGACGGGCGCCGTGCTGACCGGGGGCACGCTCCAGGTTGCACTTGGATTCGAGCGCGCGGGCAGCGGACTTGAGCTGCAGGTCGACGCCTTCGCGACGGCTCAGCTTGCACTTCGGACCGATGTATCTCGCCACGACGATATTCCTCGTTAGACCCGGCGCTTCTTCGGGGGACGGCAGCCGTTATGCGGAATCGGCGTGACATCCATGATGTTCGTGATCTTGAAGCCCTGCGCGTTCAGCGCACGCACGGCCGACTCGCGGCCGGGACCGGGCCCGTTGACGTTGACCTCGAGATTCTTGAGGCCGAATTCCTTGACGACCGCACCGGCGCGCTCGGCCGCGACCTGCGCAGCGAACGGCGTGCTCTTGCGCGAGCCGCGGAAACCGGAACCACCGGCGGTGGCCCATGCCAGCGTGTTGCCCTGGCGGTCGGTGATGGTGATGATCGTGTTGTTGAACGACGCGTGGACGTGCGCAATGCCGTCGACGACGTTCTTCTTGACGCGCTTGCGCGTCTTCACAGCGGGCTTGGCCATGAAGGGTACCTGTCAGCCTGATACGGTGGGTCGCCGGTCGCGGCGGCTTACTTCTTGACGGCGCGGCGCGGGCCCTTGCGGGTGCGGGCGTTGGTGCGCGTGCGCTGTCCGCGCAGCGGCAGGCCGCGACGGTGACGCAGGCCGCGATAGCAGCCGAGGTCCATGAGACGCTTGATGTTCATGGACACTTCGCGCCGCAGATCGCCTTCGACGACGAACTTCGCGACCTCGGCGCGCAGCGCCTCGACCTGTGCCTCGACCAGATCCTTGACCTTGGTCTCCGGCGCCACATCGGCAGCCGCACAGATCGCCTTCGCGCGCGTCTGGCCGATGCCGTAGATGGACTGCAACGCGATCACCGCGTGCTTGTTCACCGGAATGTTGATGCCTGCAATACGGGCCATGCCGAAACTCCCAAAATTTCGTACGCGCAAAGGCTGGCGCGTGAAACGCCGAAGAATAAACCGTTTCCCGAATTCGGGCAACGGCGTAGCGATCAGCCCTGACGCTGCTTGTGGCGGGCGTCCTTGCAGATCACGCGCACCACGCCTTCACGACGGATGATCTTGCAGTTGCGGCAGAGCTTCTTGACGGAGGCACGAACTTTCATCTGGATTCTCCCGGCGGCCGGCATCATCTGTGCTGCGGTCGCCAAATCATTGGTTGACTGGCCTGAAGATGCCGGCGCGGTCAGCGCAGGGCGCCACCGGCGCCGAAATTGGCCTTCTTCATCAGACTTTCGTACTGGTGCGACATCAGGTGGGCCTGGACCTGGGCCATGAAGTCCATGACCACGACCACGATGATCAGCAGCGAGGTGCCACCGAAGTAGAACGGCACCTTCCAGTACAGGATCAGGAACTCGGGCAGCAGGCACACGCCGGTGATGTAGATCGCTCCGGCCAGCGTCAGCCGCGTCAGCACCCGGTCGATGTAGGTGGCCGTCTGCGCCCCCGGACGGATGCCCGGAATGAACGCGCCCGACTTCTTCAGCTGGTCTGCGGTTTCCCGCGAGTTGAACACCAGCGCGGTGTAGAAGAAGCAGAAGAACACGATCAGCGTCGCATACAGCGCCACGTACAGCGGATGACCCGGGGCCAGCGTCGAACTGAGATCACGCAGCCAGCCCATGCCCGGCGTATTGCCGAACCACGAGCCGATCGTGGCCGGGAACAGGATCAGGCTCGACGCGAAGATCGGCGGGATCACGCCGGCCATGTTGAGCTTCAGCGGCAGATGGCTCGACTGCGCCGCATAGACCTTGCGGCCTTCCTGGCGCTTGGCGTAGTTGACGGTGATGCGCCGCTGGCCGCGCTCGACGAAGATCACCAGCGCAGTCACCACCAGCGCCACGACCAGCAGCGCGATCACCAGCAGCGCGTTCAGCTCGCCGGTGCGGGCGAGTTCGAGCGTGCCGCCGAGGGCTGCCGGCAGGCCGGCGACGATGCCGGCGAAGATCAGCATCGAGATGCCGTTGCCGATGCCGCGCTCGGTGACCTGTTCGCCCAGCCACATCAGGAACAGCGTGCCCGACACCAGCGTGATCGCCGAGATCGCCACGAAGCCGATGCCCGGATGCGGCACCACCGCCAGACCGCCGGCGCTCTGCCCCTGCAGCGCGATGCTGACGCCGACCGACTGGAAGGTCGCCAGCACGACCGTCAGGTAGCGCGTGTACTGCGTGATCTTGCGCCGCCCGGCATTGCCTTCCTTCTTCAGCCGCTCCAGCGTCGGCACGATCACCGTCATCAGCTGCACGATGATGGAAGCGGAGATGTACGGCATGATGCCGAGCGCAAAGATCGACAGCCGCTGCAGCGCGCCGCCCGAGAACATGTTGAACATGTCCAGGATCGTGCCGCGCTGCTGCTGGAACAGCTGCGCCATCGCGTGCGGGTCGATGCCGGGCACCGGGATGTGGGTACCGATGCGGAACACGATCAGCGCGCCGAGCAGGAACAGCAGGCGGGCGCGCAGTTCGGTCATCTTGCCGATCGAGGGCAGCGGTGCCGACATGGGACTTACTCTTCGACCTTGCCGCCCGCCGCTTCGATCGCGGCGCGCGCACCCCTGGTGACGGCCACGCCCTTGAGCGTGACGGCACGGCTCAGTTCACCGGACAGCACGACCTTCGCGAAGAGAGCCGGCTGCGCAACGATGCCGGCCGCCTTCAGGGCGTGGATGTCGATGACTTCGGCATCGATGCCGTTGAGCTCGTGCAGGCGCACCTCGGCGGTATCGCGCGCCGTCAGCGAACGGAAGCCGACCTTCGGCAGCCGGCGCTGCAGCGGCATCTGGCCGCCTTCGAAACCGACCTTGTGGAAGCCACCGGCACGCGAGTGCTGACCCTTGTGGCCGCGGCCGCAGGTCTTGCCCAGACCGGAACCGATGCCACGGCCGACGCGCTTGCCTTCCT
This sequence comes from Plasticicumulans sp., assembly GCF_035331805.1. Taxonomy (NCBI): domain Bacteria; kingdom Pseudomonadati; phylum Pseudomonadota; class Gammaproteobacteria; family Candidatus Competibacteraceae; genus Plasticicumulans; species Plasticicumulans sp. Next base: position 23,113 of record NZ_DAOLKE010000005.1, read on the forward strand.
GCCGGGCGCCTTCGCCCGGCTTCAGCGTATTCAGGCGCATGCTCAGGCCTCCTCGACCTTCAGCAGATACGACACCTTGTTGATCATGCCCCGGTTTTCCGGGGTATCGATCACGACGGTGCTGTGATGCATGCGGCGCAGTCCGAGACCGCGGACACAAGCCTTGTGTGCGGCCAGCCGACCGCTGGTGCTCTTGACGAGCGTGACCTTCACCTTGCTAGCGGACATGGCTCACCCCAGGATCTCTTCGACTTTCTTGCCGCGCTTGGCGGCGATGTAGTCCGGCGAGGCCATGCCCTTGAGCCCGTTGATCGTCGCGCGCACGACGTTGATCGGGTTGCGGGAACCGACGCACTTGGCCAGCACGTCCTTGACCCCGAGCACCTCGAACACGGCGCGCATCGCACCGCCGGCGATGATGCCGGTACCTTCCGAGGCCGGCTGCATGAACACGCGGGCCGCGCCGTGCTCGCCGTTCAGCGGGTGCTGCAGCGTGGTGCCGGCGAGCGCGATCGTGCTCATGTTCTTGCGCGCCTTCTCCATCGCCTTCTGGATCGCGACCGGCACTTCACGGGCCTTGCCGTAGCCGAAGCCGATGCGGCCCTGGCCATCGCCGACCACGGTCAGCGCCGTGAAGCCGAACTGCCGGCCGCCCTTGACGACCTTGGCGACACGGTTGACGGCGATCAGCTTCTCGTTCAGGCCATCGGTATTCTGCGAAGACTCGACATTCGTAGCCATGGACCCAACCCTTAGAACTGCAGTCCGTGCTCACGCGCCGCATCGGCGAGCGCCTGCACACGGCCGTGATACTTGAAACCGGAGCGGTCGAAGGCGACCTCGGAGATGCCGGCGGCCTTGGCCTTCTCGGCGATCGCCTTGCCCACGGCGCGGGCGGCCTCGATGTTGCCGGTGAACCCGAGTCCCTCGATCACGCCCTTTTCGAGCGTCGAGGCGGCAACCAGCGTCTGGCTGCCGTTCGGGGCGATGATCTGCGCGTAGATGTGCTTCGGCGTACGGTGCACGACCAGGCGCACGGCGCCCAGTTCGCGAATCTTCATCCGGGCACGCAGGCCCCGGCGGATGCGAGCAGCTTTCTTGTCCATTTCCGGGCCCCTTACTTCTTCTTCGCCTCTTTGAGGACGATGGTTTCGTCGGCGTACCGCACGCCCTTGCCCTTGTAGGGCTCCGGCGGACGGAAGGCGCGGATCTTGGCGGCGACCTGGCCGACCTTCTGCTTGTCGACGCCCTTGACGAGGATTTCGGTCTGCGTCGGGGTCTCGACGGTGATGCCCTGCGGCACGTCGAACACCACCGGATGCGAGAAGCCGAGCGTGAGGTTCAGCGCCGCACCCTGTGCCTGGGCGCGGTAACCGACGCCGACCAGTTGCAGCTTGCGCTCGAAGCCCTTGCTGACGCCGGTGACCATGTTGGCGACCAGCGCGCGCATCGTGCCGGCCATGGCGCGGTGTTCCGCGGCCTCGGACTGCGGCACGAGCTTGAGTTCATTGTTTTCGTGGACGATGGCCACCGTCGGGTGCAGTTCGAAATCCAGGGCACCCTTGGCACCCTTGACCGACACCTTGCGACCGTCGACCGCCACACTGACGCCGGCAGGCAGGGCCACCGGCTTCTTGGCAACGCGAGACATGACTCGATCTCCTTCCGGGTTCAGGCGACGACGCAGATGACTTCGCCGCCGTAGCCGGCAGCGCGCGCCGCGCGATCGGTCATGATGCCGTGGGACGTGGACACCACGGCAATGCCGAGGCCACCCATGACCTTGGGCAGCTCGTCACGGCCACGGAAGATGCGCAGGCCCGGACGGCTCACGCGCTGGATGGTCTCGATGACCGGGCGGCCCTGGTAGTACTTCAGGGCGATCGTCAGCTGCGGCTTGCCATCGACGTCGGTGATGGCGCACTCGCCGATGTAGCCTTCGTCGCTCAGCACCTTGGCGACGGCGGCCTTCAGCTTCGAGGCGGGCAGCGAAACCTGCTGCTTGCCGGCGGACTGGCCGTTGCGGATACGCGTCAGCATATCCGCGATGGGATCGGTCATGCTCATTGCTAAAGAACTCCAGTGGGTCAGTGTCAGGGCAGCCGGTGAACCTGTGCAGCCCCTCGACTTAAGACCTGGGTTGTGAAAAACGTGGGTTGCGCGAAAACGCGACGGACGGAACTTACCAGCTCGCCTTGCGCAGGCCCGGGATGTCGCCGCGCATCGCCGCTTCACGCAGCTTGTTACGCGACAGGCCGAACTTGCGGTAGAAGCCGTGCGGGCGGCCGGTCAGGCGGCAGCGGTTGCGCTGACGGCAGGGGCTGGCGTCACGCGGCAGCGCCTGCAGCTTCGCCTGCGCCTCGCGGCGGGCGTCGTCGGCAGTCGCGGGGCTGCGGATCAGCTCCTTGAGCTCGGCGCGCTTGGCGGCGTACTTCTGCACGAGGCGCGCACGCTTGACCTCGCGGTTGATCATGGACGTCTTGGCCACGGGATCGCGTCCTGTCAGTTGCGGAACGGAAAGCTGAAGGCTTCGAGCAGGGCACGGCCCTCCTCGTCGGTCTTCGCCGTCGTCGTGATGCAGATGTCCATGCCACGCACGGCATCGACGCGGTCGTAGTCGATCTCCGGGAACATGAGCTGTTCCTTGACACCGAAGCTGTAGTTGCCACGACCGTCGAAGCAGCGGCCGTTGATGCCGCGGAAGTCACGGATGCGCGGCAGCGCGATCGCGACCAGCCGGTCGAGGAACTCGTACATGCGGTCCCGGCGCAGCGTGACCTTGCAGCCGATCGGCCAGCCTTCGCGGATCTTGAAACCGGCCACCGACTTGCGCGCCAGCGTCACCACCGGCTTCTGGCCGGCGATCGCGGTCATGTCGGAAACGGCGTGCTCGATGACCTTCTTGTCGCCGACCGCCTCGCCCACGCCCATGTTGAGCGTGATCTTGGTGATGCGCGGCACTTGCATGACGTTCTGGTAGCCGAAGCGCTCGGTGAGCTTCTTGACCACGACGTCGCGATAGTGATCCTGCAGTCTTGCCATGTCTGTCGCCTCAGGCGTCCACGACTTCGTTGGTGGACTTGTAAAAACGCACCTTGCGGCCGTCTTCGAGCGTGCGGATGCCGACCCGGTCGGCCTTCTTGGTGACCGGATTGAACAGCGCCACGTTGGAGACGTGGATCGAGGCCTCGCGTTCGACGATGCCGCCGGCGACGCCCTTGGCCGGATTCGGCTTCTGGTGCTTCTTGATGAGGTTCACGCCTTCGACGACCACGCGCTCGGTGTCGAGCACGCGAACGATCTTGCCGGTGCGACCCTTGTCCTTGCCCGTGGTGACGATGACTTCGTCACCCTTCTTGATCTTGCGCATCGTGTTGCTCTCCGCGCTCCTCAGAGCACCTCGGGTGCCAGGGAGATGATCTTCATGAAGCGCTCGCTGCGCAGCTCGCGGGTCACGGGCCCGAAGATGCGGGTACCGATCGGCTCCAGCTTGTTGTTCAGCAGCACCGCGGCGTTGCCGTCGAAGCGGATCAGCGAGCCATCGGCCCGGCGCACACCCTTGCGGGTGCGCACGACGACGGCGTTGTAGACGTCGCCCTTCTTGACCTTGCCGCGCGGAATCGCTTCCTTGACGCTGACCTTGATGATGTCGCCGATCTGTGCATAGCGCCGGTGGGAACCACCGAGCACCTTGATGCACATCAGGCGACGGGCGCCGCTGTTGTCAGCGACGTCCAGACTCGTTTGCATCTGAATCATGACGTACGTCCCGATCCGTTAGGGTTGCAGGTGAGCCGGCTCACTGGCCGACCGGCGTCTCGATGCGGACCAGGCGCCAGGCCTTGGACTTCGAGATCGGCCGGCACTGCTCGATCGTGACCACATCGCCCTCGTGGCACTCGTTGTGCTCGTCATGGGCGTGCAGCTTGGTCGAACGGCGCACGAACTTGCCGTAGATCGGGTGCTTGACCAGACGCTCGATGACCACGGTGATGGTCTTGTCCATCTTGTTGCTGGACACGCGCCCGGTCAGCGTGCGCGACACCTTGTTCTCTTCGCTCATGCCTTTTCTCCGAGCACGGTCTTGACGCGGGCGATGTTGCGACGCACCTGAGCGAACAGGTGCGGCTTGGCGAGCTGCCCGGTCGCGCGCTGCATGCGGAGGTTGAATTGCTCCCGAAGCAGGGCCAGCAGCTCCTGCTTCAGCTCATCGGCGCTCTTGGCGCGCAGTTCACTGGCGTTCATCACATCACCGTCCGGCTGACAAACACGGTGGGCACGGGGAGCTTGGCGGCGGCGAGACGGAAGGCTTCGCGCGCGATCTCCTCGGCGACACCCTCGATCTCGTAGAGCACCTTGCCCGGCTGGATCTTGGCGACCCAGTACTCGACGTTGCCCTTGCCGCTGCCCATGCGCACTTCGAGCGGCTTCTGCGTGATCGGCACGTCCGGGAAGACGCGAATCCAGATCTTGCCGCCACGACGGACGTAGCGGCTGATCGCGCGGCGCGCGGCCTCGATCTGGCGGGCGGTGATGCGGGCACGCCCGACGCACTTCAGACCGTACTGACCGAAACTCACCTTGTTGCCGCTCTGCGCCAGACCGCGGTTGCGGCCCTTGCGCATCTTGCGGAACTTCGTTCTCTTCGGCTGTAACATCGTTATCCCCTGTCAGCTAAAAAAGGAACTCCGCGCCAGATGCGCGGAGCTCCCGTGCCTGTCTTGCAATTCGGGCAATCAGTTCGCGGACGCCTTTTCGGGCTTGGAATCGCCCTTGCTTTCCAGACCGAACACTTCGCCCTTGAAGACCCACACCTTGATGCCGATGACACCGTAGGTCGTGCCCGCCTCGGCGAACCCGTAGTCGATGTCGGCACGCAGGGTGTGCAGGGGAACGCGGCCTTCGCGATACCACTCGCTGCGCGCGATTTCCGCGCCGTTCAGGCGGCCCGAAATGTGTATCTTAATACCCTGGCCACCCAGTCGCATAGCGTTCGTGACCGCACGCTTCATTGCGCGGCGGAACATGATGCGACGCTCGAGCTGCTGCGCGACGCCTTCGGCGATCAGCTGCGCATCGAGTTCGGGCTTGCGGATTTCCTCGATGTTGATGTGCACCGGCACACCCATCATCGCGGAAACCTCCTTGCGCAGCGCCTCGATGTCCTCGCCCTTCTTGCCGATCACGACACCCGGACGGGCCGTGTGGATCGTGATGTGGGCGGTGCGGGCCGGGCGCTCGATCTGGATGCGGCTGACCGAGGCGTGCGAGAGCTTCTTCTTCAGGAACTTGCGGACTTCGAGATCCTGCTCCAGGAAGTCGGCGAAGTTCTTCGAATCGGCGTACCACTTCGCGGTCCAGTCGCTCGCGATGCCGAGACGGATGCCCGTCGGATGGACTTTCTGACCCATTTCGGTATCGCTCCTTACTGCTCGGCCACGGTCACGGTGATGTGACTGGTGCGCTTGACGATGCGGTTGCCGCGACCCTTGGCACGCGCATGCATGCGCTTGAGCTGCGGACCTTCGTCGACCTGGATCGCGCTGACCGTCAACTCGTCGACGTCGGCACCTTCATTGTGCTCGGCGTTGGCGATGGCGGATTCCAGCACGCCCTTGACCAGCCCCGCTGCCTTCTTGTTCGAGAAGGCGAGAAGCTGCAGCGCGCGACCGACCGGCAGGCCGCGGACCTGGTCGGCGACCAGACGGGCCTTCTGCGGCGAGATGCGCGCGTACTTGAGTTTGGCGAATGCCTGCATGACGGCCTCTCCTTAGCGCGACTTCTTGTCCGCGACGTGACCCTTGTAGGTACGCGTCGCGGCGAATTCGCCGAGCTTGTGGCCGATCATGTTCTCGGTGACCAGCACCGGGACATGCGCTTTGCCGTTATGGACCGCGATGGTCAGGCCGATCATGTTCGGCAGGACCATGGAGCGGCGCGACCAGGTCTTGATCGGCTTCTTGCTGTTCGTGGCCAGCGCCTCGTCCACCTTCTTCGCGAGGTGGAGGTCGACGAACGGGCCTTTCTTGATCGAACGGGGCACGATTCGGTTCCTCTGCGATTACTTCCCGCGACGGCGGACGATGAACGCATCCGTACGCTTGTTGGTACGGGTCTTGTAGCCCTTGGTCGGCACACCCCAGGGCGTGACCGGATGCCGGCCACCGGAGGTGCGGCCTTCGCCACCACCGTGCGGGTGATCGACCGGGTTCATGGCCACGCCGCGCACCGTCGGGCGCACGCCGCGCCAGCGCTTGGCGCCGGCCTTGCCGAGCGAACGCAGGTTGTGGTCTTCGTTGCCGACCTCACCGATCGTCGCCTTGCACTCGACGTGCACCTTGCGCATCTCGCCGGAGCGCAGGCGCAGCGTCGCATAGAGGCCCTCGCGGGCGACCAGCTGCACGCCGGCACCGGCACTGCGCGCGAGCTGCGCGCCCTTGCCGGGACGCATCTCGATGCAGTGCACGGTCGAACCGACCGGAATGTTGCGCAGCGGCAGCGCGTTGCCGACCTTGATCGGTGCGGCGGCGCCCGAGACGATCACGGCACCGGCCTGCAGGCCGCGCGGCGCGATGATGTAGCGACGCTCACCATCGGCGTACAGCACCAGCGCGATGTGCGCCGTGCGGTTCGGGTCGTACTCGATGCGTTCGACGCGCGCCGCGATGTTGTCCTTGTCACGCTTGAAGTCGACGAGGCGGTAGTGATGCTTGTGGCCACCACCCTGATGCCGGGTGGTGATGCGGCCGGCATTGTTGCGGCCGCCGGTCTTGGTCTGCTTCTCGAGCAGCGGGGCGTGGGGTTCGCCCTTGTGCAGGCCCGGGGTGGCGACCTTGACCACGAAACGCCGACCCGCAGAGGTCGGCTTCATCTTGACGATAGCCATGGGTGCTGACCTTTAGCTGTTCGGGGCCGTCACTCGCCGTTGCCCAGGAAGTCGATTTCCTGGCCTTCGGCGAGCGAGACATAAGCCTTCTTCCAGTCCGAACGCCGGCCCTGCATCGCGCCGAAACGCTTGCGCTTGCCCTTGACGTTCGCCACGGAAACCGACCGCACCTTGACGTTGAACAACATCTCGACCGCGCCCTTGATCTCGGGCTTGGTCGCGTCGGTCGCCACCTTGAACACCACCTGGTTGCCGGCTTCGGCCGCGCGCGCGCCCTTCTCGGACACATGCGGAGCGAGCAGCACCTTCAGCAGACGTTCCTGATTCATGCCAGCCGCTCCTCGACCCGCTTCAGGGCCCCCACGGTCATCACCACCTTGTCGAAACCGATCAGCGCGACCGGATTCAGACCGGCCACATCGCTGACGCCGGTACGGTGCAGGTTGCGGGCCGCCAGATACAGGTTCAGGTCGAGCGCCTCGGTCACGAACAGCACGCTGTCGGTACCGATGTCCTTCAGGCGCGAGACGACCAGCTTGGTCTTCGGCTCGGCCACGGACAGATCGTCGACGACGACCAGACGGTCCTGGCGCACCAGCTCGGAGAAGATCGAGCGCAGCGCGGCGCGGTACATCTTCTTGTTGAGCTTCTGCGAGTGATCCTGCGGACGGGCCGCGAAGGTCACGCCGCCGCTGCGCCAGATCGGGCTGTTGCTCGAACCCGAACGCGCACGGCCGGTGCCCTTCTGGCGCCACGGCTTGATGCCGCCGCCGGAAACTTCGCGCCGGCTCAGCTGCTTGCGCGTGCCCGCACGACCGCCGGCCATGTAGGCCACGACCGCCTGGTGCACGAGCGTTTCGTTGAATTCACGACCGAAGGCTTCATCGGCCACGGTCACGGTGTTGCCGGAGGCCTGGCCGCTCACGGTCTTGACGATGAGTTCCATGATGCCCCCTCAGCCGCGCGCCTTGACGGACGGACGCACGATCACGTCACCGCCCTTGGAGCCCGGCACCGCACCCTTGACGAGCAGCAGATTGCGCTCGGCATCGACACGGACGACCTCGAGATTCAGCGTGCAACGGCGCACCGCACCCATGTGACCCGCCATGCGCTTGCCCTTGAACACGCGACCCGGAGTCTGGTTCTGGCCGATCGAGCCCGGCGCGCGGTGCGAGACCGAGTTGCCATGGCTGTTGCGCTGGTGGTGGAAGTTGTGCCGCTTGATGCCGCCGGCGAAGCCCTTGCCGATCGTCGTGCCGGTCACGTCGACCTTCTGGCCGGCCGTGAACATGTCGACGGTCAGTTGCGCCCCGACGGACACGTCCGCGCCCTCGCCCTCGGCGAGACGGAACTCCCACAGACCGCGACCGGCTTCGGAGCCGGCCTTTGCGAAGTGACCGGCAGCCGCCTTGGTCACGCGCGTGGCGCGACGCTCGCCCGTCGTCACCTGCAGGGCGCGGTAACCATCGGTTTCCTCGCTCTTGACCTGCGTGACGCGGTTCGGCTCGACTTCGATGACGGTCACGGGTACGGCGACCCCGTCTTCCAGGAAGACGCGGGTCATACCGGCCTTGCGACCGATAAGTCCGATTGCCATTTTATTGCTCCCAAACGAAGGAAAACGGGTGAGAGGAGGGGGTGGCAGCCCCCTCATCACCCGGCGTGAAAGCGCGGAAGTTTAATTCAGCTTGATCTGGACGTCCACACCGGCGGCGAGATCGAGCTTCATCAGCGCGTCGACGGTCTTGTCGGTCGGATCGACGATGTCCATCAGGCGCTTGTGCGTGCGCAGCTCGTACTGGTCACGCGCGTCCTTGTTGACGTGCGGCGAGATCAGCACGGTGTAGATCTCGTGCTTGCTCGGCAGCGGGATCGGGCCGCGGACCTGGGCGCCGGTGCGCTTGGCGGTCTCGACGATTTCGCGCGCCGACTGATCGATCAGCCGGTGATCGAAAGCCTTGAGGCGGATACGGATGCGCTGGTTGGCCATGGCTTACTCCAGGACCTTGGCGACGACGCCGGCGCCGACGGTGCGACCGCCCTCG
>NZ_DAOLKE010000006.1:0-31634 GCF_035331805.1 Plasticicumulans sp.
CTGGGGCGCGCTGGCGGCACCGGCCAGCGCCACCAGCGCCGTCGCCGCCAGCGCGCCCCAGGCGCCCTCGCGGGTCTTGCCCGGACTGATCTGCGGCGCGAGCTTGACGCGACCGAAGCGCCGGCCGGCGAAGAAGGCGCCGATGTCGGCCCCGGCGACGAGGAACATCAGCAGCAGCACCCAGCCCGGCCCGTAGCCCGGCGCATCGTGCAGCACCGTGAACGCGACGCCGCCGCCGGCGAGCACGACGAGGCCGCTGATCACCCACCATTCGCGCGGCTGCGCCAGCGCCGGTTCGGCGGCATAGCGGCGCAGCCACAGCGGCACCGGCAGCAGCCAGAACAGCGCGGCGAGCAGCACCAGCAGCAGACCGAAGCCGGTCTCGCCGCCGAGCCAGCCGAGCAGCAGCAGCACGAGCCACGCGCCATGGAAGGCGATGCGCGCGCCGTGACCGGGCAGGCCGATCAGCTGCAGCCATTCGCGTGCCCCGAGCGCGACGATGCCGGCGACCAGCAGCATCAGCACGCCGCTCGGCAGCCACAGCACGCCGAGGATCGCGACCGCGGCCAGCACCAGCGCGGTCAGGATGCGCTGTCTAAGCACCCCGCTGCTCCACCTGGTCGCCGGTGCGCCCGAAGCGGCGCTGGCGGCGGCCGAAGGAGTCGAAGGCGGCATCGAGGGCGGCCTCGTCGAAATCGGGCCACAGGCAGTCGGTGAAGTAGAACTCGGTGTAGGCCATCTGCCAGAGCAGGAAGTTGCTGATGCGCTCCTCGCCGCCGGTGCGGATGAAGAGATCCGGCTCCGGCAGGTCGGCGAGGCTGATGTGGCGCTGGATCAGCCCGGCATCGATGTCCTCGGGCCGCAGCCGCCCGGCGGCCACCTCGATCGCGAGTTCGCGCGCGGCGTTGGCGATGTCCCAGCGCCCGCCGTAGTTGGCGGCGATGACGACGGTCATGCCGGTGTTGCGGCCGGTGGTTTCCTCGGCCTGGATCATGGCCTCGCGCAGCCGCGGCGAGAACGGCGTGCGGTCGCCGACGAAGCGCAGCCGGGCGTTGTTGTCCATCAGCCGCTTCATCTCGGAGCGCAGCACCACCGAGAACAGCTCCATCAGCAGCTTGACCTCCAGCGCCGGGCGTCGCCAGTTCTCGCTGGAGAACGCGAACAGCGTCATGGCATCCAGCCCGCGGTCGATGCCGTGCTGCACGACGCGACGCAGCGCCTTGACGCCCTCGCGATGGCCGAACGGTCGCGGCAGCTTGCGGTTCTTCGCCCAGCGGCCGTTGCCGTCCATGATGATGGCCACGTGCCGGGGCAGGGTGCCGGGTGTGCTGTCGGAGCTGCTCAAGGAGGATGTCCTGCGTCGAGGGCCGGGAGAAAAACCGTTCAGATTTCCAGCAGTTCCGCTTCCTTGGCGGCGACGAGCTTGTCGATCTCCTCGACGAAGCGGTCGGTGATCTTCTGCACGTCGTCGGTGCCGCGACGCTCGTCGTCCTCGCTGATCTCCTTTTCCTTCTGCAGCATCTTCAGGTCGGCGATCGCGTCGCGGCGGATGTTGCGCACGGCGACCTTGGCGCTTTCGCCTTCGTGCCGCACGACCTTGCCCATCTCGCGCCGGCGCTCCTCGGTCAGGGCCGGCAGCGGCACGCGGATCACGGTGCCGACCGTGACCGGATTCAGGCCGAGGTCGGAGGTCATGATCGCCTTCTCGATCGGGCCGACCATGGTCTTCTCCCAGGGCTGCACGACCAGCGTGCGCGCATCGGAGACGTTGATCGACGCCGCCTGCGACAGGGGCACGCTGTTACCGTAGTACTCGACGTGCACGTGATCGAGCAGGCTCACGTGCGCACGCCCGGTGCGCAGCTTGGCGAGTTCATGGCGCAGCGCGTCGACGGATTTCTCCATGCGCGATGCGGCGTCCTTCTTGATGTCGTTGATCATCTGTCAGTCTCAGCCTCGGACCACGGTGGTGGCGATGCCCGGCACGCCGCAGACCACGCGCACGATCTCGTCGGGGCGGTTGAGGTCGAACACCTTCAGCGGCATCGAATGCTCGCGGCACATGACGATCGCGGTCGTGTCCATGACCTGCAGCTTGCGGGTGATGGCCTCGTCATAGGTGATCGTGTCATAGCGCGTCGCGGTGGGGTCCTTCTTCGGATCGGCCGTGTAGATGCCGTCGACCTTGGTCGCCTTCAGCATCACCTCGGCGTTGATCTCGATCGCGCGCAGGCTCGCGGCCGAATCGGTCGTGAAGAACGGGTTGCCGGTGCCGGCGGCGAAGATCACGACCCGGCCCTTCTCGAGATGGCGGATCGCGCGGCGGCGGATGTAGTCCTCGCACACCTGGTTGATGCGCACGGCCGACATCACGCGCGCGAACACGCCGATGCGCTCCAGCGCATCCTGCATCGCCAGCGAGTTCATGACCGTCGCCAGCATGCCCATGTGGTCACCGGTGACGCGATCCATGCCGGCCTCGGCGAGGCCGGCACCGCGGAACAGGTTGCCGCCCCCGATCACCATGCCGACCTCGACGCCCATGCGGTTGACCTGGCCGACCTCGTTGGCGATGCGGTGGATGACGCCCGGATCGATGCCGAAATCGCCCTCGCCCATCAGGGCTTCGCCGCTGAGTTTCAGGAGGATGCGCTTGTAGGCGGGTCTGGCGTCCGGCATGGGAAAGTCCATCGTTGGATTCGGGGGACCGTTAATGTATCAGGAGCCCGCCGTGCCCGCGCGTTTGTGGTGCACTGCGACAACAGCGGGCTCCCGCACGGTCCCTCAGCTGCCGCGCACCTGGGCCATGACCTCGTCGGCGAAGTTCTCCTGCTTCTTCTCGATGCCTTCGCCGAGTTCATAGCGCGTGAACGCGACGACGCTGGCACCGCGGCCCTTGAGCAGCGCGGCGACGGTCTGCTTGCCTTCCGGATCCTTGATGAACACCTGGCCGAGCAGCGTGTTCTCGTTCAGGAACTTGCGCACGCGACCCTCGACCATCTTCGCGGCGATCTCGGGGCTCTTGCCTTCGTTGACGGCGTTGGCGAGCGCGATCTCGCGCTCCTTCTCGACGACCTCGGCCGGGACCTGCTCGGGCGACACGCACAGCGGGCGGCTCGCGGCGATGTGCATCGCCACGTCCTTCGCCAGTTCCTCGTCGCCACCGGCGAGTTCGACCAGCACGCCGATGCGCGTCCCGTGCAGGTAGGAGGCGAGCACGCCGCCGGCGGTCTCGTAGCGCACGAAGCGGCGCACGGCGATGTTCTCGCCGATCTTCGCGACCTTCTCGCGGCGGATCTCGTCGACCGACTTGCCATCGGCGAGCGGCGCGGCCAGCAGTGCGTCGAGATCGGCCGGGCTGGCGGTGAGCGCGCTCGCGGCAACCGCAGCGGCGAAGCCCTGGAACTCGTCGCCCTTGGCGACGAAGTCGGTCTCGCAGTTGACCTCGACCAGCGCGACGGCCTTGTCACCGGCGGCGACCACCAGCGTGCCCTCGGCAGCGGTGCGCCCGGCCTTCTTGTCGGCCTTGGCGAGCCCCTGCTTGCGCATCAGCTCGACCGCCGCCTCGATGTCGCCGCCGGTCTCGGTCAGCGCCTTCTTGCATTCCATCATGCCCGAGCCGGTACGCTCGCGCAGTTCCTTGACCATGGCTGCGGAAATGGACATGTCAGTGGATTCCTCTTTGCTTCATCTGAAAGATGCAGCGCATGCCCGGACGGCACGCGCAAAAAGGCCCGCTTGCCTTGGGCTCGCGGGCCTGCGGCCGGAACGGGACGGATCAGCCGGCGGTCCGCTCGGCCGGGACCTCGACGAAGTCCTCGTCGGCGCGGGCGGCAACCGGCAGCGCGCCGCGGGCGGTCATCACGGCGGCGGCGGCGCCGTCGGCGTACAGCGTGATCGCGCGGATCGCGTCATCGTTGCCGGGGATCACGTAATCGACGCCATCGGGCGAATTGTTGGTGTCGACGATGCCGACGACCGGGATGCCGAGCTTGCCGGCTTCCTGGATCGCGATCTTCTCGTGACCGACGTCGATGACGAACAGCGCATCCGGCAGCGCCGGCATGTCCTTGATGCCGCCGAGGCTGCGCTCGAGCTTTTCCATCTCGCGGCGCAGCAGGATGACTTCCTTCTTCGACAGGCGCTCGAAGGAGCCGTCGGCGCTCATCTGCTCGAGATCCTTCAGGCGCTTGATCGACTGGCGCACGGTCTTGAAGTTGGTCAGCATGCCGCCGAGCCAGCGGTGGTTGACGTACGGCATGCCGCAGCGCGCCGCGGCTTCGGCCACGGCCGTGCGCGCCGAGCGCTTGGTGCCGACGAACAGGATGCGGCCGCCGTTGCCGGCGAGCTTGCCGACGAAGTTCATCGCGTCGTTGAACAGCGGCAGCGTCTTTTCGAGGTTGACGATGTGGATCTTGCTGCGCGCGCCGAAGATGTAGGCACCCATCTTCGGGTTCCAGTAACGGGTCTGGTGGCCGAAGTGGACGCCGGCCTCCAGCATGTCGCGCATCGAAACGGTGGACATCGGGACTCCTTGGAACGAAGTTCGGGGTTGAGCCTCCACGCGCCCCGCCCGGCGACCCGTTCGTCCGGACGACGAAAAGGGCACCCCGCCGGACGTGCCGGTCACGTGTGAGTAGTCTCGGGTTGTACTTCGGAAGGTTGGCCCCGCATGCAATTGCCCGCGGGGCGGCGGCTTTATACCATACGCGGTCTTTTCACCCAACAGCGCCCGGTCGCCGTCCGCCGGCCCGCACCGCCTCGCGCCGCTGCTGCCGCCCCGCCCTCCCGCCGTCGAGACCTGCATGGCCATTTCCATCAAGACGCCCGAAGAGATCGAACAGATGCGCGTCGCCGGCCGTCTGGCGGCCGAACTGCTGGCGATGATCGAACCGCACGTGCGCGAGGGCGTCACGACCGAGGAGCTCGACCGCCTCTGCCACGAGTACACGGTCAATGTGCAGCAGGCGATCCCGGCGCCGCTGAATTACCGCGGCTTTCCGAAGTCGATCTGCACATCCGTCAATCACGTCGTCTGCCACGGCATCCCGGGCCCGAAGAAACTCAAGCGCGGCGACATCGTCAATGTCGATGTCACCGTCATCAAGGACGGCTGGCACGGCGATACCAGCCGCATGTTCGAGATCGGCGAGGTGCCGGTGATCGCGAAGCGCGTCTGCCGCATTTCCAAGGAATGCATGCTGATCGGCATCGAGATGGTGCGCCCGGGCGTGCGCCTCGGTGACATCGGCCATGCGATCCAGCGCCACGCCGAGGCCAACGGCTGTTCGATCGTGCAGGAATACTGCGGCCACGGCATCGGCCGCGTGTTCCACGAGGACCCGCAGGTGCTGCACTACGGCAAGCCCGGCAGCGGCCCCGAACTCGTGCCCGGCATGACCTTCACGATCGAACCGATGGTCAACGCCGGCAAGCGCCACGTGAAGCTGCTGCCCGACGGCTGGACCGTGGTCACCAAGGATCACAGCCTGTCGGCGCAGTGGGAACACACGGTGGCCGTGACCGAGCACGGTGTCGACGTGCTGACCGTGCGCCCCGGCGATCCGCTCTGAACGCTTCCGGAGGCGCCATGCCCGCCAGCCCCGATTCCGTTGCCGCCGCGGCGGCTGGCACCGAACTGCTCGATCTGGCAGCACTTGGCGCAGCCCTCGCCGCCGCCGGGCCGCCGCCGGTGCGCGCCTTCCGCGAGGCGCTGCGCGCCGCCGACACCCGGCTGCGCGAACGCTTCCGCCAGGGCGTGCACGCACGCGTGCTGGTGCCGCTGCGCGCGCGCCTCGTCGACCGGCTGCTGGCGCTGCTGTGGCGCCATTTCATCGGCGAGGCGCGCACCGATCTCGCGCTGCTCGCCGTCGGCGGCTATGGCCGTGGCGAGCTGCATCCGGGCTCCGATGTCGACATCATGCTGCTGCTCGCCGCGCCCGAGGATGCCGGCACCGGCGCCGCGATCGAGCAGCTGCTGACCTTCCTGTGGGACATCGGCATCGAGGTCGGCCAGAGCGTGCGCACGGTCGAGGACTGCGTGCGCGAATGCACGTCCGACATCACGGTCGCGACCAACCTGATGGAAGCGCGGCTGATCACCGGCCCCGAGGCGCTGTACGCCGACATGCGCACGCGCATCGCCCCGGGCCGCGTCTGGCCGCCGGCGGCGTTCTTCGAGGCCAAGCGCGCCGAGCAGCAGCAGCGCTACCGCAAGTTCCACGACACCGAGTACAACCTCGAACCGAACGTCAAGGAAGGCCCCGGGGGCCTGCGCGACCTGCAGATGATCGGCTGGGTCGCCAAGCGCCATTTCGGTGCCCGGACCCTGCACGGCCTGATCGCCCACGGCTTCCTGACCGACGCCGAATTCACCGAGCTGAGCGAATACCAGGACTTCCTGTGGCAGGTGCGCTTCGGCCTGCACGCGATCACCGGCCGGCGCGAGGACCGGCTGCTGTTCGACCACCAGCGCACGCTCGCCAAGCTGTTCGGCTATGCCGATCACGGCGGCCAGCTGGCGGTCGAGCGCTTCATGCAGGACTACTACCGCACGGTGATGGCGCTGTCGCAGCTCAACGAGATGCTGCTGCAGTTCTTCGAGGAGGCGATCCTGCACGAGGACGCCGAGCCGGTGCCGCTGAACCGCCGCTTCCAGGTGCGCAACGGCTATCTGGAGGTCACGCGCCCGAACGTGTTCCTGCGCTATCCGGTGGCGCTGCTGGAGGTCTTCCTGCTGCAGCAGCAGCACGCCGAGATCCGCGGCGTGCGCGCCGAGACCATCCGGCTGATCCGCGCGCACCGCCCGCTGATCGATGACCGCTTCCGCAGCGACCTGCGCGCGCGGGCGCTGTTCATGGAGATCATGCGCCAGCCCAAGCGCCTGACCCGGCAGCTGCGGCGCATGAACAAGTACGGCATCCTCGCCGCCTACCTGCCGGAGTTCGGTTCGATCACCGGACGCATGCAGCACGACCTGTTCCACACCTACACGGTCGATCAGCACACGCTGTTCGTGATCCGCAACCTGCGCCGCTTCTACCTGCCGCAGTTCGAGAACGAATTCCCGCACTGCACGGCGGTCTGCCGGCGGCTGCCGAAGCCGGAGCTGCTGTACATCGCCGGGCTGTACCACGACATCGCCAAGGGTCGCGGGGGCGATCACTCGGTGCTCGGCGCCGACGATGCCGAAGCCTTCTGCGAGCGCCACGGCCTGTCGCGCTACGACACCAATCTGGTCGCGTGGCTGGTGCGCAATCACCTGATCATGTCGCTGACCGCGCAGAAGAAGGACATCCAGGACCCGGACGTGATCCACGCCTTCGCGCAGCGCGTCGGCGACCAGACCCACCTCGATTACCTGTACCTGCTGACCGTCGCCGACATCCGCGCCACCAACCCGAGCCTGTGGAACCACTGGCGCGCGTCGCTGCTGCGCGATCTCTACGAATCGACGCGTCAGGCGCTGCGCCGCGGACTGGTCACGCCGCTCGACAAGGAGGAACACATCCGCGACGTGCAGGCCGAGGCCCGCCGCATCCTCGGGCGCACGATCACCGACGACTCGCGCATCGACCAGGTCTGGGCGCAGTTCGGCGATGACTACTTCCTGCGCTACGCACCCGACGAGATCGCCTGGCACACGCGCGCGGTGCTGAAGAAGCGCGACGACGGCCGGCCGCTGGTGCTGGTGCTCGCGCGCAAGGACGAGCGGCGCGGCGGCACCGAGATCTTCATCTACGCCCGTGACCAGAAGGACCTGTTCGCGCGTGTGACCGCGGCGCTCGATGCGCTGAACCTGAACGTGCTCGATGCGCGCATCATCACCAGCCTCGGCGACTACACGCTCGACAGCTTCACGGTGCTCGAGGACACCGGCGAGCCGATCAGCGGCCGGACGCGCATGCGCGAGATCATGCAGCGCCTGCGCTGGCAGCTGCAGCACCCGGAAGCGCCGCTCGCGCCGCCCTCGCGCCGCGCGCCGCGCGCGCTTCGGCATTTCCGCACGCCGACCACCGTCTACTTCGCCGAGGACGCCGCGCAGCGGCACACGGTGCTGACGCTGATCACCACCGACCGGCCCGGCCTGCTCTGCCGCATCGGCCACGCCTTCATGCACTGCGGCATCCGCGTGCACAACGCCCGCATCGCAACCATCGGCGCGCGCGCCGAGGACATCTTCCTGATCACGGACGACGCCCAGCGTCCGCTCGCCGACCCGCTCTCCCAGACGCGCCTGCGCGAGGCCCTGGAACGCCAGCTTGACGGCGATCCGATCTGACGCGCATCGACATCACGCTGCAATCCACGGTCCGCACACTGTTTCCGCCGGTCCCGACCGGCTGCGCCGGCACGGCAGCCCGCTGTCATCACAGCGCAACAAAACCCTGCAGGCTGTCATGAAACCGTAGCAATGCCCGGCCAGAATGCGCCGCGCCCTCAGATCAAGCTCCTGCTCCGCCAGCGCGCGGATCTGACAAATTCATGTCTCACCGGAGGTTTTCGTGAACAAGCCGCTTCTCGCGCTCGCCGTGACGGCAAGCCTCGCTGTCGCCGCCGTCGTGCAGGCCCAGTCGGCCCGCGACTACATCAGCGTCGTCGGTTCCTCGACCGTGTATCCGTTCACGACCGTCGTGGCCGAACAGTTCGGCAAGAGCACGAAGTTCAAGACGCCGAAAATCGAATCGACCGGCACCGGCGGCGGCTTCAAGCTGTTCTGCGCCGGCGTCGGCCCCGAGCATCCGGACGTTTCCAATGCCTCGCGCGCGATCAAGACCTCGGAGATCGAGAGCTGCGCGAAGAACGGCGTCACCGACATCGTCGAGGTCAAGATCGGCTACGACGGCATCGTGTTCGCCAACGCCAAGGGCGCGCCGTGGGTCAAGCTGACGCGTGCGCAGATCTACCTCGCGCTCGCCAAGACCGTGCCGGACCCGAAGGACCCGACGAAGCTCGTCGCCAATCCGTACCAGAACTGGAGCCAGATCGACGCCGGTCTGCCGAACGCCAAGATCGAGGTGCTCGGCCCGCCGCCGACCTCGGGCACGCGCGATGCGTTCGTCGAGCTGGTCATGGACCACGGCTGCGAAACCTTCCCGGCGATCAAGGCGCTGAAGGACGGCGATCCGAAGCAGTTCAAGGCCGTCTGCCAGACGATGCGCGAGGACGGCAGCTTCATCGAGGCCGGCGAGAACGACAACCTGATCGTGCAGAAGCTCGTCGCCAACAAGAGCGCCTTCGGCATCTTCGGCTACAGCTTCATGGAGGAGAACCTCGACAAGGTGCAGGGCTCGATCGTCGAGGGCCACTCGCCGACCTTCGAGGAAATCGCCGCCGGCAAGTATCCGATCGCGCGCCCGCTGTTCTTCTACGTGAAGAAGGCACACGTCGGCGTGATCCCCGGCCTGAAGGAGTTCGTCAACGAGTTCGTCAGCGAGAAGTCCTTCGGCACCGACGGCTATCTCGCCGACAAGGGCCTGATCCCGCTGCCCGACGCCGAGCGCAAGTCGGTCACTGCCGCGGCGCGCGAACTGAAGACGATCGGCAGCAAGTAAGCTGCCGGCCGGCGAGCGCCGTGAGGTCCGCCGCAGGCGGCGGGGTGCGGATGACGCGCCCGGCCGCCTTGCGCCGTCCCCGCCCGGCAGTGCGGCCCGTACACGGCATTCCCCAGCCCGCCGCGGATTTCCGACGATGACACCATCCCTGACTCTGGCGCTCCTGCTCGGCCTCACGGCCCTCGCCTATCACCTCGGCCGGCGGCGCGCGTTCACCGTCGCCGGCGGCCGCGTGAACCGGCTGCATTCGCTGCCCGGCTACTACGGCCTGCATGCCGCCCTCTGGTGCGCGCTGCCGGCACTGGCCCTGTTCCTGATCTGGATCTCGCTCGAAGGCGGGCTGCTGACCCGGCTCGTGATCGCCGGGCTGCCCGAAGCCCTGCGCGAACAGCCGCCGGCCCAGCTCGCGCTGCTGCTCAACGACATCCGCAACGTCGTCGCCGGCAGCGTCGAACCCGCCGCGGCCCGCCCCGAGGTCGCCGCCGCTGCCGCGCGCTATCTGGACCTGCGTGCCGGCGCCGGCTACGGGCTCGCCGTGCTGGTCACCCTGCTCGGCCTCGCCGGCCTCCACCACGCCTGGCGCCGCGTCACCCCGGGTTTCCGCGCCCGCAACCATGTCGAGCAGGCCGGCATGTGGTTCCTGATCGCCTGCGCGAGCGTCGCGATCCTGACCACGGTCGGCATCGTGCTGTCGGTGCTGTTCGAATCGCTGCTGTTCTTTCGCAAGGTCCCGGTCACGGACTTCCTGTTCGGCCTGGACTGGAGCCCGCAGACGGCGATGCGCGCCGATCAGGCCGGCGCCTCGGGCAGCTTCGGCATGGTGCCGCTGTTCACCGGCACGCTGCTGATCTCGGCGATCGCCCTGCTGGTGGCCGTGCCGCTCGGACTGATGTCGGCGCTGTACCTGTCCGAATACGCACCGCCGCGCGTGCGCACCTGGGGCAAGCCGCTGCTGGAGGTGCTCGCCGGCATCCCGACGGTGGTCTACGGCTTCTTCGCGGCGCTGACGGTCGCGCCGTTCATCCGCGAGCTCGGCACCGCGATCGGCCTCGAAGTGGCCTCGGAGAGCGCGCTGGCCGCCGGTCTGGTCATGGGCATCATGATCATCCCGTTCGTGTCCTCGCTGTCCGATGACGTGATCAACGCCGTGCCGCAGGCGATGCGCGACGGCTCCTACGCGCTCGGGGCGACGCGCTCCGAGACGATCCGCCAGGTCGTGCTGCCGGCGGCGCTGCCCGGCATCGTCGGCTCGGTGCTGCTCGCCGCCTCGCGGGCGATCGGCGAGACGATGATCGTCGTGATGGCCGCCGGCCTGTCGGCGAACCTGACCGCGAACCCGCTCGATTCGGTGACCACGGTCACGGTGCAGATCGTGACGCTGCTGGTCGGCGACCAGGAGTTCGACAGCCCGAAGACGCTGGCCTCGTTCGCGCTCGGCCTCGTGCTGTTCGTCGTGACGCTGCTGCTGAACATCGTCGCGCTGCACGTCGTGCGCAAGTACCGGGAGCAATACGAATGAACCAGGCTTCCACTTCCCCGCGCGGCATCCAGGCCATCGCGCCCGAGCGCCGGCTCGGCGGCAGCATGCACACTGCCCTCGTGCGCCGGCGCAAGGCCGCCGAGCGGCGCTTCCGCGCCTACGGCGCCGGCGCGCTGATCCTGAGCCTCGGCTTTCTGGTGCTGCTGTTCACGAACATCATCGGCACCGGTGCCAGCGCGTTCCGCCAGGCCTACGTGCGCCTCGATGTCGATTTCGCTGCCGCCGAGCTGAGCCCGGACGGCCGGCGCGACCCCGAGACGCTCGCCGCCGCCAACTATCCCGGCCTCGTGAAGGCCGCCGTGCGCGCAATGTTCCCGGAGGTCACGTCCCGGGGCGAGCAGCGCGACCTGCAGGAGCTGGTCAGCTCCGGCGCGGCCTTCCAGCTGCGTGACCAGGTGCTGGCCGATCCGTCGGTGATCGGCACGCGCGCGAGCGTCTGGGTGCCGGCGAGCGCGCTGCTCGATGGCCTGCTCAAGGGCAGCTACGACCGCAGCGCCCCCGAGGCCGAGCGCCGGATCAACGACCGTCAGATCGCCTGGGCCGACCGGCTGGCCGCCGACCACCGGCTCGAACTGCGCTTCAACCGCATCCTGTTCACGAACGGCGACTCGCGCGAGCCCGAGCAGGCCGGCATCCTCGGCGCGGTCATGGGCTCGCTGTTCACGATGCTGGTGACGCTGGCGCTGTCGTTCCCGATCGGCGTCGCCGCGGCGATCTATCTGGAGGAATTCGCGCCGCGCAACCGCTGGACGGATCTGATCGAGGTCAACATCAACAACCTCGCCGCGGTGCCGTCGATCGTCTACGGCCTGCTCGGCCTGGCGGTGTTCATCAACTTCCTCGGCCTGCCGCGCTCGGCGCCGCTGGTCGGCGGACTGGTGCTGACGCTGATGACGCTGCCGGTGATCATCATCGCCTCGCGCGCAGCGCTGACCTCGGTGCCGCCGTCGATCCGCGAGGCCGCGCTCGGCATGGGTGCCTCGCGCATGCAGACCGTGCTGCATCACGTGCTGCCGCTCGCGCTGCCCGGCATGCTGACCGGCGCGATCATCGGCATGGCGCGCGCACTCGGCGAGACCGCGCCGCTGCTGATGATCGGCATGGTCGCGTTCATCGTCGACGTGCCGGGCAGCCTGACCGCTCCGGCCACGGCCCTGCCCGTGCAGATCTACCTCTGGGCCGACAGCCCCGAGCGGGCCTTCGTCGAGCGCACCTCGGCCGCGATCATCGTGCTGCTGGCATTCATGGTGCTGATGAACCTGCTCGCCGTGATCCTGCGCCGGCGCTTCGAGCGCCGCTGGTAAGCGCAGCACACCCACCGCATCTGCATGCCGGAAGACACTACGATGACCCGACCGGAACCGCTGAACCGAATCGAGGAAACCCCGATGCCGGAGCTTCACCCGCAGCCCGAGGCGGACCACACCGCCCCGGCCCCCGTCGGCCACCGCACCGTCGGTACGGTGACCGTCGACAACCCGAAGATCGCCGCGCGTGACGTGAACGTGTTCTACGGCGAGAAGCACGCGATCAAGCACGTCGACATCGACATCGGCATCAATGAAGTCATCGCCTTCATCGGCCCCTCGGGCTGCGGCAAGTCGACGTTCCTGCGCTGCCTCAACCGCATGAACGACACCATCGACGGCTGCCGCGTCGAGGGTGCGATCACGCTCGACGGTCAGGACATCTACGACCGCGAGCTCGATGTCGTGCAGCTGCGCGCGCGCGTCGGCATGGTGTTCCAGAAGCCGAACCCGTTTCCGAAGTCGATCTACGACAACGTCGCCTACGGCCCGCGCATCCACGGCATGGCCAGCTCGCGTTCGGAGCTCGATGACCTCGTGCAGTGGAGCCTGGAGAAGGCCGGCCTCTGGAACGAGGTCAAGGACCGCCTGCAGCAGCCCGGCACCGGACTTTCCGGCGGCCAGCAGCAACGGCTCTGCATCGCGCGCGCGATCGCCGTCAGCCCCGAGGTGATCCTGATGGACGAGCCCTGCTCGGCGCTCGACCCGATCGCGACCGCGAAGATCGAGGAACTGATCGACGAGCTGCGCGAGAACTACTCGATCGTCATCGTCACGCACTCGATGCAGCAGGCCGCACGCGTGTCGCAGCGCACCGCGTACTTCCACCTCGGTGACCTGATCGAGGTCGGCGAGACCGAGCAGATCTTCACGAACCCCGTGCACAAGCTGACCGAAGGCTACATCACCGGCCGCTTCGGCTGAGCCGCCCTGCCCCGCCCGCCCCCAGGGAGTATCCGCCATGTCCGTGAGTACCGACGGCCACACCGTCAAGCGCTTCGACCAGCAGCTCGCGAGCCTGCGCAGTCTCGTGCTCGAAATGGGCGGCCTCGTCGAGGACCAGATCAACCGTGCCGTGCAGGCGCTGCAGGACGAGGACATCGCCGCGGCGCGCGAGGTGGTCGCGCGCGATCACGTCGTCAACGGCTTCGACGTGCGCGCCGACGAGGAAGTCGTCAACCTGCTGGCGCTGCGCCAGCCGGTCGGCTCGGACCTGCGCATGGTGCTGTCGATGGCCAAGACGGTCACCGACCTCGAACGCATCGGCGACGAGGCGCAGAAGATCGCGCGCATGGTCACGCAGATCTACGACGGCAACAGCGCGCCGAATGCCCGGCTGCTGCGCGATGTCGCCAACATGGCGCGCCTCGCCGCCAACATGCTGCACGGCGCGCTCGATGCGCTGGCGCGCATGGATGTCGACAAGGCGGTCGAGATCGCCTGCGGCGACGAGGAGCTCGACAGCGAGTTCCAGTCGGCGCTGCGCCGGCTGGTGACCTTCATGATGGAGGACCCGCGCACGATCGGGCACGCGATCGACGTGCTGTTCATGATCAAGGCGCTGGAGCGCATCGGCGATCACTCCAAGAACATCGCCGAATACGTCGTGTATCTGGTCAAGGGCAAGGACGTGCGCCACGTCACGATCGAGACGCTCGCCGCCCAGGGCCGCAACGGCAGCTGAACGCACGCCGCCCAGGGCGGCTCCGGCGCACCGCTGGCAGGCACCGGCGGGTCCGTCTACGTTGATCCGACGTGCCCGCGCGCGGCGGATGGCCGGACAAGCCTCACTTCCCCCGCGTGCGAAGGCCAGCGGCATCCCGGGCCCTCCGGTCCGGGTTTGTGGAGGTGAGCATGACCGCAACGTGGATACTGGTGGCGGACGCAAGCCGCGCCCGGCTGTTCAGCGTCAGCAAGTCCATCGGCCCGCTGCAGGAAATCGGCAGCTTCGACCACCCCGGCGCGCGCGCCAAGACCCGTGACCTGCTCGCCGACGGCCAGTGTTCCGGCAACGGCAGCGGGGATCGCGAGTGTGCCGAGCCGCGGCGCAACGAGGCGCTGAACTTCGCGCGCGAGCTGTCCGAGCACCTGCGCCTCAGTCGCGTGCAGGGTCTGTTCGACCGGCTCTACATCGCCGCGGCCCCGGCCTTCCTCGGCCTGCTGCGCGGCCGGCTCGACAGCCCGACCGCGCAGCTGGTGATCGACGAGGTCAGCAAGGACCTCACCCAGCTCGCGCCCGACGCGATCCGCCGGCACCTGCCCGAACGGCTCTGAGCTTTCCTGCCTGCGCTGCGGGGGAGACCGGACGGTCTCCCCCGCAGCGTTTCCGGCCCCCCCGCCGGCCGCCCGGATCGCTAGAATGCAGCGCTTTCCCGCTGCCGGACCGATCGCGACGATGGTCAAGACCCGCTTCGCCCCCAGCCCCACCGGCTTCCTGCACATCGGCGGTGCGCGTACCGCGCTGTACTCGTGGCTGCATGCCCGCCGCCACGGCGGCCAGTTCGTGCTGCGCATCGAGGACACCGATCTCGAACGCTCGACGCCCGAGGCCGTCGCCGCGATCCTCGACGGCATGGCCTGGCTCGGCCTCGATCACGACGAAGGCCCGTACTTCCAGACGCAGCGCTTCGGGCGCTACCGCGAGGTCATCGCGCAGATGCTCGCGGCCGGCACCGCCTACCGCTGCTACTGCACGAAGGAAGAACTCGACGCGCTGCGCGCCGAGCAGATGGCGCAGAAGATCAAGCCGCGCTACGACGGCCGCTACCGCGACTACGACGGCCCGCCGCGCCCCGGCGTCGAGCCGGTGATCCGCTTCAAAAACCCGCTCGATGGCGAGGTCGTCATCGACGATCTCGTGCACGGGCCGATCACGATCCGCAACGACGAACTCGACGACCTGGTCATCGCCCGCGCCGACGGCACGCCGACCTACAACTTCTGCGTCGTCGTCGACGACATGGACATGGGCATCACGCACGTGATCCGCGGCGATGACCACATCAACAACACGCCGCGCCAGATCAACATCCTGCGCGCACTCGGCGCGACGGTGCCGAGCTACGCGCACGTGGCGATGATCCTCGGCGACGACGGCCAGAAGCTCTCGAAGCGCCACGGCGCGGTCAGCGTGCTGCAGTACCGCGACGAGGGCTTCCTGCCCGGTGCAGTGCTCAACTACCTCGTGCGCCTCGGCTGGTCGCACGGCGATCAGGAAGTCTTCACGCGCGAGGAGATGATCCGCCTGTTCGACATCGGCGATGTCAACAAGGCCGCCTCGGCGTTCAACACCTCGAAGCTGCTGTGGCTGAACCAGCAGTACCTGATGAGCACGCCGCCCGAGCAGATCGCCTGGCTGCTGCGGCCCTTCCTCTCGGCGCTCGGCATCGACCCGGACAGCGGTCCCGACCCGGTCGAGGTCGTGCGCGAGATGGCCTGCCGCGCGCAGACGCTGCAGGAACTCGCCGCGCAGAGCGCCTTCTTCTGGCAGGATTTCGAGGCTTACGACGAGAAATCCGCAAGACAGCACCTGAAGCCCGAAGCTGCGCAGCCGCTCGCCTGCCTGCGCGAGCGTCTGGCCGCGCTGCCGGCCTGGGAGCCGGCCGCGCTGCACGAGACCGTGCAGGCGGTCGCGACCGAACTGGAACTCAAGATGGGCAAGGTCGCGCAGCCGCTGCGCGTCGCCGTCGTCGGACGCGCCGCCTCGCCCGGCATCGACGTGACGCTGGCGCTGACCGGCCGCGAGGCCGTGCTGCGCCGCCTCGACCGCGCACTCGCGCATCTTGCCGCCGCCTGAACCTTCCGCCGCCCCGCCGCGGAACCTGTCTGATCAGTCGCTGGACGCCGCCATGAGCACCCCGCCGAACCATTTCATCCGTCAGATCATCGACGAGGACCTCGCCGCCGGCCGGCTGCCGGCCGCCGGCCTGCGCACGCGCTTTCCGCCCGAGCCGAACGGCTACCTGCACATCGGCCACGCCAAGTCGATCTGCCTGAACTTCGGGCTGGCGCGCGACTACGGCGGCCAGTGCAACCTGCGCTTCGACGACACCAATCCGTGCAAGGAGGAGGTCGAGTTCGTCGAGGCGATCGCGCGCGACGTGCGCTGGCTCGGCTTCGACTGGGACAGCCGCCAGTTCTACGCCTCGGACTACTTCGAGCGGCTGTACGCCTGCGCCGAGGCGCTGATCGGCAAGGGGCTCGCCTACGTCGATGACCTCACGGCCGAGCAGATCCGCGAGTACCGCGGCACGCTGACCGAACCCGGCCGCGACAGCCCGTACCGCACGCGCAGCGCCGCGGAGAACCTCGACCTGTTCCGGCGCATGCGCGCCGGCGAGTTCGCCGACGGTACGCGCGTGCTGCGCGCGAAGATCGACATGGCCTCGCCGAACATCAACCTGCGCGACCCGGCGCTGTACCGCATCCGCCACGAGCACCACCACCAGACCGGCGATGCCTGGTGCATCTACCCGATGTACGACTTCGCGCACGCGCTGTCGGACGCCTTCGAGGGCATCACGCACTCGATCTGCACGCTGGAGTTCGAGGACCACCGGCCGCTGTACGACTGGTGCGTCGCCAACTGCCCGGTCGAGGCGACGCCGCACCAGTACGAGTTCTCGCGCCTGACGCTGCAGTACGCGGTGACCAGCAAGCGGCGGCTGACGCAGCTCGTCGCCGACGGCACGGTCAGCGGCTGGGATGATCCGCGCATGCCGACCATCGCCGGCCTGCGCCGCCGCGGCGTGCCGCCGGCGGCGATCCGCGAGTTCTGCGAGCGCATCGGCGTCACCAAGAGCGACAACGCCGTCGAGATGGAGATGTTCGAGGCCTGCGTGCGCGAGGAACTCGATCGCACCGCGCCGCGGCGCATGGCCGTGCTGCGGCCGCTGAAGCTGACGCTCGCCAACTGGCCGGCCGGACAGGTCGAATGGCTCACGGCCGCGAGCCACCCGAAGGACGATACCTTCGGCACGCGCGAGCTGCCGTTCACCGGCGAGCTGTACATCGACCGCGAGGACTTCCTGGAGTCCGCCGACAAGAAATGGAAGCGCCTGGTCAGCGGCGACAGCGTGCGCCTGCGCAACGCCTACGTGATCCGCTGCGACGAGGTGCTCAAGGCCCCGGACGGCACGATCACCGAACTGCGCTGCCACTGCTTCCCGGACTCGCTCGGCGTCAACCCGGACGGCGTCAAGCCGCGCGGCGTCATCCACTGGGTGTCGGCGAGCCACGGCGTGCCGGCCGAGGTGCGCGTCTACGAGCGCCTGTTCACGACCGCCTTCCCGGACCGCGAGGACGGCGACTTCCGCCAGTTCGTCAACAGCGACTCGCTGCACGTGTTCGCGGCCGTCGTCGAACCGGCGCTCGCGCAGGCCGGGGCCGAGGCGCGCTTCCAGTTCGAGCGCGAAGGTTATTACTGCCGCGACAGCCGCGAGCCCGGGCTGGTGTTCAACCGCACCGTCGGCCTGCGCGACACCTGGCAGCGCAAGGCCGGCAGCGAATGAGGACCGGCCCTTTCGGTGCCGGAGTTTCACCGGAGCGGTTGACTTCGGTCCGCGGATTCATAGAATGGCGGCTCCTCAGCACCGTGGGGCTATAGCTCAGCTGGGAGAGCGCCTGCATGGCATGCAGGAGGTCATCGGTTCGATCCCGATTAGCTCCACCAGAATGCCAAGGGAAACCGTCGCTTACCGACGGTTTCCTGTTTTTTGAAGCTGTTTCCTGCGTCCCCATCGTCTAGAGGCCCAGGACATCGCCCTTTCACGGCGGCGACAGGGGTTCGAATCCCCTTGGGGACGCCATCTTGATCACCCCGCTGCCAGCCGCTGCCGGCAGGCGGGCCGCAGACAGGAGCGTCTGCAGCAGTTTCCTGTGTCCCCATCGTCTAGAGGCCCAGGACACCGCCCTTTCACGGCGGCGACAGGGGTTCGAATCCCCTTGGGGACGCCATCGGACACCGGCACGGACAGCCCGAAGACGCCAGGAGGCGACCCGGTATTCACGGAATCCGGGGCTATAGCTCAGCTGGGAGAGCGCCTGCATGGCATGCAGGAGGTCATCGGTTCGATCCCGATTAGCTCCACCAAACTCCAAAGCCGCCCCGAGGGGCGGCTTTTTCTTTGGCCGCCGTTCACGGCACCGGCTGGCGCGGCGCGGTCAGGCCCGGAATCGGCGGCAGGCGCTGCAGCCAGTCCGTGATCGAGCCGGCCCCGGCCGGGACCGTGAAGGCCGCCGGCGACTGCGCGGCGATCGACAGCGACAGCGTCTCCATCTTCACGGCATGGCCGCGCACCGTGCCGTCGAAGGCGAGCACGATGTCCTGCACATGCACGCAGGCGGTGCCGACCGGCTGGCCGCGCTCGCTGACCGGATGCAGCGTGCAGGCATGGCCGGCGACCTGGCTGCGGCCGCGCGCCGGACCGAGCGCGAAGGCGCGCAGGTCGAAATCGGCGAGGCCGGGCACCGGCGTTCCCGGAGGCAGCTGCACGGCCGGACCGCCGCCGCCGCCGGCCGGCAGCAGCGTCACGCGCCCGCTGGCGAGATCGAGCAGGCCGACCACGGCGCGCCCGCCGACCTGGCCTTCGCTGCGCATCACGCCGGCGTGATGGGCGACGCGCACCGGCGCGGGCGCGCCGGAGACGCGCAGCACGGCGCTGTAATCGACGCGCGGCAGCGGCATCTGCGCTGCGGCGCTGCTGCCGGCGGCAAGCAGCAACACGGCGAGCGCCAGCACGGGCGGACGGGAGCTTGCGGACATGGGTGCGGCCCTGGTGGACGATCAAGGAACGGATGGCGGACGGCTGGACAAAGCCGTTGACAATCGCCGCCGGTGCATGGTTTTCTGCGGGCATCATGCAGATGCGAACCATTGCCACGAACCTGCGACTGCCCTGCCCGATCCTCTGAGGAGGATCGGGCAGCGGCTGTTCCTGCAGGTTACCCGCCCAGGCAATCCGGTACGCATCATGTGCTGCAACATCCGTAACACCTTCCTTCGCGTTTCGCCCCCCTTCCCTGTTTGCCATCGGTTCGTTCCGGGCCTGCTGCGACTGCGCAGCGGTCGCCGGGCCTGACGGCTGCCCGGCGGCCGGCCGTGCACCTGCCGTGTCCCGCATGCATACCGAACCGAACACGCCGCCCGAGACGAATCCGATGAACCACACGAACCCGAACGTTTCCGCGATGACCCCGCCCGCCGGCAAGTACCGGCCGTTCCGGCCGCTGACGCTGCCCGATCGCCAGTGGCCGTCGCGCAGCATCGAGCGCGCGCCGCGCTGGTGCTCGTCCGACCTGCGCGACGGCAACCAGGCGCTGATCGAGCCGATGGACGGCGCGCGCAAGCAGCGCTACTTCGAGATGCTGGTGCGCATGGGCTTCAAGGAGATCGAGGTCGCCTTCCCGTCGGCCTCGCAGACCGATTTCGACTTCGTGCGCAGCCTGATCGAGGGCGGCCACGTGCCCGATGACGTCGCGATCCAGGTGCTGACGCAGGCGCGCGAGGATCTGATCCGCCGCACCTTCGCGAGCCTGAAGGGCGTGAAGCGTGCGATCCCGCACTTCTACAACGCCACCTCGCCGATCTTCCGCGAGACCGTGTTCGGACTCGATCGCGCCGGCACGATCGCGCTCGCGGTGCGCGGTGCGCGGCTGTTCGCCGAATGCGCGGCCGAGCAGCCCGAAACCGAGTGGACCTTCGAGTATTCCCCGGAAACCTTCTCGTTCACCGAGCCCGGCTTCGCGCTCGAGATCTGCGAGGCGGTGCTCGAAGTCTGGCAGCCGACGCCGCAGCGGCCGGTGATCCTGAATCTGCCGGCGACCGTCGAGATGGCGACGCCGAACGTCTACGCCGACCAGATCGAATGGTTCTGCCGGCACGTCTCGCGCCGCGACAGCGTCATCATCAGCGTGCATCCGCACAACGACCGCGGCACCGCGGTCGCCGCGGCCGAGCTGGCGCTGATGGCCGGAGCCGATCGCGTCGAGGGCTGCCTGTTCGGCAACGGCGAGCGCACCGGCAACGTCGATCTCGTGACGCTGGCGCTGAACCTCTACAGCCAGGGCATCGATCCGGGTCTGGACTTCTCGCAGCTGCGCGAGATCGTGCGCACGGCCGAGTACTGCAACCAGATTCCGGTACACCCGCGCCATCCGTACGCCGGCGATCTCGTGTTCACGGCCTTCTCGGGTTCGCATCAGGATGCGATCCGCAAGGGCTTCGCGGCGCAGGAGCAGCGCGTTGAGCAAGGCGACCGGCACTGGGAGGTCCCGTACCTGCCGGTCGATCCGGCCGATCTCGGCGCGAGCTACGAGGCGGTGATCCGCGTCAACTCGCAAAGCGGCAAGGGCGGCATCGCCTGGCTGCTCGAAAAGGACTACGGCCTGCAGCTGCCGCGCCGGCTGCAGATGGCCTTCAGCCAGGTCGTGCAGCGCCAGAGCGACGAGACCGGCCGCGAGCAGACCGCCGCGGCGATCTGGCAGGCCTTCCGCGCCGAATACCGGCTCGATGCGCCGGCCCCGCTCGAACTGGTCGAGCACGGCGATGCGCCGGTCACGAGCGGCTCGGGCCTCGATGAGCTGCAGGCGACGCTGCGCGTGCATGGCAGCGAGCGGCGCGTGCGCGGTCAGGGCAACGGTCCGATCGCGGCCTTCGTCGATGCGCTCGCGCGTCAGGCCGGCATCGGGCTGCGCATCGCCGACTACCACGAGCACGCCACCGGGCGCGGCGCCGATGCCAACGCCGTCGCCTACGTCGAGGCGCAGTTCGGGGAGGCCACCGTGTTCGGCGTCGGCATCGACGCCAACATCGTCACCGCCTCGCTGCAGGCGGTGGTCTCGGCCGTCAACGGCGCGGCGGCACGCGGGCTGATCGAGCTGCGCCGGCCGCCGGCGGCCGCGGCCTGAACCTGCGCCGGGGCGGTGCGCACACCGCCCCGGTCTGCCTTCAGTCGCCGATCTCGATCATCTCGAATTCGGACTTGCCCGCGCCGCAGTCCGGACACTTCCAGTCCTCGGGCACGTCGGCCCAGGCCGTGCCCGGCGGGATGCCTTCCTCGGGCCAGCCCAGCGCCTCGTCGTAAATCCAGCCGCAGATCAGGCACATGTACTGCTTCACGGGCACTACCTCGCGAGGGCGGTAAGGATCGGTTATCGTGCCGCAAAACGTCCGGGTGCGGGGACGCCGCGCACTTCGACATGGCCAGCTCCCCTGCTTCAAGCCTTCAGGACGCCCGCGATGAGCCAGAGCTACACGGTACCGGTGGTCATGACGCTGGCCGGCAACGACCCGAGCGGTGGCGCCGGCCTGCAGGCCGACATCGAGGCCATCGCCAGCATGGGCTGCCACGCAGCGCCGGTGGTGACGGCGCTGACCGTCCAGGACACCTGCGACGTGCTCGCCGTGGTGCCGATCGATCCCGACCTCGTCTACGCGCAGGCGCGCACGGTGCTGAATGACGCGCCGGTCGCAGCGATCAAGATCGGCCTGCTCGGCTCGCCGGCCAACGCCGAGATCATCGCCGAGCTGCTCGAAGACTATCCGCACATCCCGCTGATCCTCGACCCGGTGCTCGCCGCCGGCGGCGGGCGCGATTTCGACGGCGATGCGCTCGCCGATGCGATCCGCCGGCATCTGCTGGCGCGCACGACGGTGCTGACCCCGAACAGCGTCGAGGCCCGCCGGCTCGCCCCGGCCGCCGACACCCTCGATGCCTGCGCGCAGGCGCTGCTCGACACCGGCTGTGCGCACGTGCTGATCACCGGCACGCACGAGACCACCGATGCCGTCGTCAACCGCCTCTACGGCGACGGCCGCCTGCTCGACAGCTGGACCTGGGAGCGCCTGCCGCACGACTTCCACGGCTCCGGCTGCACGCTGGCCGCCGCGCTCGCCGGCCTGCTCGCGCAGGGCAACGAGCTGCACGCCGCGGTCGCGCAGGCGCAGGAATACACCTGGGAGGCGCTGCGCGGCGGCTACCGCATCGGCGCCGGCCAGCGCATTCCGAACCGGCTGTTCTGGGCCGACGAGGACGGCGCCGATGACTGAACGGCCGCGCCCGCACGGCCTGTACGCGATCACCGATCCCGGCCTGATCCCGGACGGGCAGCTCCTCGAACGGGTCTCGGCGGCCATCGACGGCGGCGCACGCACGATCCAGTACCGCGACAAGCGCGCCGATGCCGCGCTGCGCCGGCAGCTCGCCGCGGCACTCGCCGGACTCTGCCGCGCCCGCGCCGTGACGCTGATCATCAACGACGACGTGACCCTCGCCGCCGAGACCGGCGCCGACGGCGTGCACCTCGGCCGTGACGACGCCGCCTTCGCCGCGGCACGGCGCCGGCTCGGAGCGCGGGCGCTGATCGGCGTGTCCTGCTACGACAGCCTCGAGCGTGCCCGCGCAGCCTGCGCAGCCGGCGCCGACTACGTGGCCTTCGGCGCCTTTTATCCGTCCGCGATCAAGCCCGACGCCGTGCGCGCGCCGCTGTCGCTGCTCGGCGAGGCGCGCCATGCGCTCGCGCGCCGCATCCCGATCGTCGCGATCGGCGGCATCGACGCCGGCAACGGCGCCGGCCTGGTCGAGGCCGGCGCCGATGCGCTGGCCGTGATCGGCGCCGTGTTCGGCCACGCCGGCACCGATGCCGTGCGCGCCGCCGCGGCCCGGCTCGCGGCGCTGTATGCGCCGGCCTGAACGGGCAGTACCCCGGCGTACCGCGACAATCCGCGCAGCCGCGCGCGGCGCACGCTACGCTGCCGCTCGCGCCCCGGCCTCGCCGGACGCCCGAGGAAACCGGACGCCTCGCTCCGACGTCCGGGCCGCCATGGCCGCGCGCCGCCGGTCCGCACCGATCCCTGTCGCGACATGAAAGACCAGCCCCCGCAGCGCAGCCTGTCGAACCGGTTGTTCGGCTTCCTCCGGGCCGAGGAACCCGCTTCCGGGGCCGGCGAGCCGATGCCGGCGACGATCGATGCCGCGGTCATCGCCGCAGCCGCCGAGGCGATCCTGACGCTCGATGAGCGCGGCACGATCGTGCGCTTCAACCCGGCGGCCGAAAAACTCTCCGGCTATGCCGCCGCCGAGGTGATCGGCCGCAACTTCCGCGTGCTGCTGCCGGCGGCGGTGCTCGAAACCCTGGGCGATGATCCGCTGCGCACGCTGACCCGCGGCCTGCCCGGCGCCACCAGCGAACTCGGCGTGCGCCGCAAGGACGGCTCGCTGGCCTCGGTCGAGCTGAGCGTCAGCGCCTTCTCGGCCGAGGGGCGGGCCTACTTCGCGGCGATCGTGCGCGACATCTCGCGGCGCAAGCGCGCCGAATCGCAGCTGCGCGCCAGCGAGGGCCTGAAGGCGGCGATGCTCGAAGCCGCACTCGATGCGGTGATCACGATCGATCAGGACGGCCGGCTGCTCGAATTCAATCCGGCCGCCGAGCGCATCTTCGGCTACGCGCGCGCCGAGGTGCTCGGCCAGCCGATGGCCGACCTGCTGATCCCGGGCCGGCTGCGCAGCGAGCACCGGGTCGGCATGGCGCGCTACCTCGACACCGGCGAGGCCACGCAGATGATCGGCCGGCGCACCGAGGTGATGGCGCTGCGCGCCGACGGCAGCGAGTTCCCGGCCGAGATTGCGGTGACGCCGATCCAGGCCGGCCCGCAGCGGCTGTTCACGGCCTTCCTGCGCGACATCACCGAACGGCGCCAGGCCGAGGAGGAGCTGCGCATCGCCAAGGACCAGGCCGAATCCGCCAACCGCGCCAAGTCCGAATTCCTCGCGACCATGAGTCACGAGATCCGCACGCCGATGAACGCCGTGCTCGGCACGCTGACGCTGCTGCTCGACACGCCGCTGACCGAGGAGCAGCGCAACTTCGCCGAGACCGCCAGCGAATCCGGCAAGGCGCTGCTGACCATCATCAACGACATCCTCGACTTCTCGAAGATCGAGGCCGGCAAGCTCGATCTGGAGAGCACCGAGTTCGACCTCGTGCAGCTGATCGAGGGCGTCGCCGAGCTGCTGGCGCCGCGTGCGCACGGCAAGCACATCGAGATCGCCACCTGGATCGGCGTCGACCTGCCGGCGCGCGTGACCGCCGACGCCGGGCGGCTGCGGCAGATCCTGCTGAACCTCGCCGGCAACGCCGTCAAGTTCACGCGCAAGGGCGGCGTGGCGCTGCACGTCGCGCGCGAACCGGTCGCGCGCCCGGCCGGGCGCATCCGGCTGCGCTTCGAAATTCAGGACACCGGCATCGGCATCCCGCGCGAGGCGCAGGCCCGGCTGTTCGAGAAGTTCTCGCAGTCCGACCCCTCGCACTCGCGCAAGTACGGCGGCACCGGCCTCGGCCTGGCGATCTCGCGCCGGCTGGTCGAGCTGATGGGCGGCGAGATCGGCTTCACCAGCGCCCCCGGCCTCGGCTCGACCTTCTGGTTCACGATCGATGTCGGCTGCCCGTCGGGCGATCGCCTGACCACGCCGGGCGTGATCGCCACGCTCGGCGGCGTGCGCGTGCTGATCGTCGAGGACAACCCGGTCACGCGCCGGCTGCGCGAGCGCGAACTCGCGAGCTGGGGCATGGCGGTCGAAGCGGTCGCCAACGGCACGGCGGCGCTCGCGACGCTCAAGGACGCGCGCAGCGGCGGCCGGCCCTTCGACGTGGCGCTGATCGACCAGTGGCTCGCCGACATGCGCGGCGAGGAACTCGGCCAGGGCATCCTGCGCGACCCGCAGCTCGAGAGCACGGCGCTGATCCTGATGGCGACCATGGGCACGCCGTCGATCGCGCAGCGCGTGCGGCGCATGGGCTTCCACGCCTCGCTGACCAAGCCGGTGCGCCAGCAGAGCCTGCACCGCTGGCTGGCGGTGGCGATCGGCCTCAACGATGCCGAGGAAGCGCGCCGGCGCGAGGAAAGCGAAGTCCGCCTGACCGCGCCCGAGCCGGTCCCGGCCGCGCCGCCGCCGCGCAAGTTCGGCCGCGTGCTGCTGGTCGAGGACAGTCAGGTCAACCAGACCGTCGCGATCGCGATGCTGAAGAAGGCCGGCTATCAGGTCGATGCGGTCGGCAACGGCCTCGAAGCCGTGCAGGCGGTGCGCACGCTGCCCTACGACCTGGTGCTGATGGATCTGGCCATGCCGGAGATGGACGGCTTCGAGGCCACCGCCGAGATCCGCCACATGCCCGGCCCCGAGCGCGACCTGCCGATCATCGCGATGACGGCCAACGCCCTGCCCGGGGATCGCGAGCGCTGCCTCGCCGCCGGCATGGACGACTACCTGACCAAGCCGATCGACCGTGCCCAGCTGCTGGCGACGCTGGAGCGCTGGCTGGCGCAACCCGAGGCCGACGCCGCCCGCCGCGCCGCCGAGGCCGCCAATGACGCCGGCAACAGCACCGGCCCGCAGCCGGTGGTGAGCGCAGCCGCGGCGGCCGCGCCGCCGCCCTCCCCGCTTCCGTCCCCGCCCGTGGCACCGGCCGTGCCGGTCGTCGATCAGGCCGTGCTCGATCAGCTCGAAGCCGACACCGATCACGACGTGCTCGGGCGCGTCGTGCAGCTGTTCGTCGAGGAATCGCGCGTGCGCCTCGATTCGATCGACGCCGCACTGACCCGCGATGACTGGAAGACGCTGCAGCGCGAGGCGCACACGCTGAAATCCAGCGCCGGCACCTTCGGCGCCCGCCAGCTGCAGGAACACGCCCGCCGGCTCAACGACTTCTGTCGCACCGGCCAGCTCGAACGGGCGCGCGAACTCGCGCTGTCCATCCGCGCGGTCGCGGTGCCGGC
The DNA here is from genome assembly GCF_035331805.1 of Plasticicumulans sp. NCBI lineage: Bacteria > Pseudomonadati > Pseudomonadota > Gammaproteobacteria > Candidatus Competibacteraceae > Plasticicumulans > Plasticicumulans sp. Next base: position 26,176 of record NZ_DAOLKE010000006.1, read on the forward strand.
GCTGATCGAACTCGACCGGCTGTTCCCGCGCCGGTAGCGCACGCCTGCCCCCGGCATCGGCTCCCGGATCACCCGGCACTGGCACGGCTCCTGCGTGCAGGCAGGGCATCGCGGCACCGGGCAGCGTCCCGGCCCCCGCCCCCGCTCCTCTTGCCGATTCCGGAAGCAAAATGCACGACCTGTCCCCCGGCGCGGCCCGGGCGTTTGCAGACTGCAGCGCCGGCCCGTCCGACGCGCCCGCGCCCCGGCCGCGCGTGCTCGTGCTCGATGACGATGCCGCGCAGCGCGAGCTGATCCGGCTGTACCTGCAGGACGACTATGACGTGATCGGCTACGCCGCCGCCGACGCCGCGCTCGCCGCCCTCGCGCAGCAGCGCTACGACCTCGTGGTCTCCGACATCCATCTGCCCGGCCTCGACGGCCTCGGTTTCCGCGCGCGGCTCGCCGAGCGCAACGACACCGACCTGCTGCCGTTCATCTTCATCACCGGCACCGCCGATGAACGCCTCAAGCGCGATGCCGACCAGCTCGGCATCGACGACTACCTGCTGAAGCCGCTGCGCAAGCGCGAACTGCTCGGCACGCTGCGCCGCGTGCTCGCGCGCGGTCGCGCCCGGCGCCTGCGCTGGATCGATGCCGCGCGCGAACAGCTCGAACGGACGCTGCGCCCGCAGCTGCCCGAGCGCCTCGGCGGCTGCCGGGTGGTCAGCGGCCAGCGCGGCAGCGCCCTGCTCGACGGCCTGTACGCGGGCCGTGGCCACGATCCGGCCGAAGGCGTGAGCCAGGTCATCCTGGTGCGGCTTGCCGGCGACGACGACGAATACGGTTCGGCCGCGCAGCTGCGCGCGAGCTATCTCGCCGGCCTGCTGCGCCATCTGCCGCACGGCCAGACGCCGGCGGCGACGCTGGCGACGCTGCTCGCGCGCACCAGCGTCGATCCGGTGCTCGCCGGAGTGCGCGCCGAGGCGCTGGTCGTGCACATCGGCCCGTCCGCCCAGGTGTCGCTCGCCGGCAGCGGCCGGGTCGGCGCCTGGGTGCTCGCCAGCGGCGGTTTCGCGCAGAGCCTCGAACTCGCCGGACCGCTCGAACGCCGGCTCGCACCCGGCGAGCGCCTGCTGCTGATGAGCCGCGCGCCGGCCCCGCTCGCCGGCGGCGGCAGCGTGCCGGGCTTCCTCGCGCAGATCACCGCGCGCCAGCCGCTGCCGATGGCCGCCGAGCGCCTGCTCGACCTGCTCGGCGCCGATCCCGGCCTGCTGCTGCTGCTCGAACCGCTCGCGCCGGCGGGCCGCAGCTGAAGCGGGGACCGGGCCGATGAGCGCAGCGGGCCGCAGACCTCCCGCCCCCCGATCCGCAATCGTGACACCTGCTTGCAAGCCTGCGGTTCCCGCGGCTGCCGGCGCGCACTACAGTGTCCGCCGGCGCCGTTCCCGCCGGCGCGCGCCGCTGCGCAGGGAGTCCATGATGAGCGGTTCTGCCAATCTGCCCGGTCACTTCCGGCCCCGCGTGCTGATCGTCGAGGACAGCCGCGCGATGGCCGAGGTGTACATGGGGTATCTGAAGCGCGAAGCCTGGCGGCTCGTCCACGTCGAGACCGGTGCCGAGGCACTCGCCGTCATCGAACGCGAACCGCCGCACGCGCTGCTGCTCGACCTGAACCTGCCGGACATGAACGGCATGGAGATCCTGCGCGCCGTGGTCGCGCGCGGGCTGCCGGTCGCCGTCGTCGTCATCACCGCCAACGATTCGGTGCTGCTCGCCGTGCAGGCGATGCGCGACGGCGCCTGGGATTATCTGGTCAAGACGCAGTTCGACGCCGACCGCCTGCGCCTGACCGTGCGCAACGCCCTGGAGCGCCAGCGGCTCGACCAGCTGGTGGCGACGCTGCGCGACGGTGCCCGCGACGGCTACTGCGGCTTCATCGGCAGTTCGCTGCCGATGCAGGCGGTGTACCGGATCATCGAGGCCGCGGCCCCGAGCCGCGCGACCGTGTTCATCACCGGCGAGAGCGGCACCGGCAAGGAAATCTGCGCCGAGGCCATCCACCGCCAGAGCCCGCGCCGCGACGGCCCGTTCATCGCGCTCAACTGCGCGGCGATCCCGCGCGACCTGATGGAGAGCGAGATCTTCGGCCACGTGAAGGGCGCCTTCACCGGCGCCACCAGCGAGCGCAAGGGCGCGGCCGCGCTTGCCGACGGCGGCACGCTGTTCCTCGACGAGCTCTGCGAGATGCCGGCCGAGCTGCAGACCAAGCTGCTGCGCTTCGTGCAGACCGGCAGCTTCCAGCCGGTCGGTTCCGGACGCATCGAGAAGGTCGACGTGCGCTTCATCTGCGCGACCAACCGCGATCCGCGCCAGGAAGTCGACGAAGGGCGCTTCCGCGAGGACCTGTACTACCGCCTGCACGTGATCCCGCTGCACCTGCCGCCGCTGCGCGAGCGCGAGGACGACGTGCTCGCGATCGCCCGGCACTTCCTCGTCGAGTACGCGGCCGAGGAAGGCCGGCGCTTCCAGGGCTTCCGCGCCGACACCGAGGCCGTGCTGCTCGAATACGGCTGGCCCGGCAACGTGCGCGAGCTGCAGAACGTCGTGCGCAACATCGTCGTGCTCAACGACGCCGGCGAGGTCACGCCGCAGATGCTGCCGGCGCCGCTGTCGCGGGTGGTCGCCGCCGGCGAGGCAGCGGTCACCGCGCGCAGCGAATCCCGCGAAGTCCCGCCGGCGACGGCGCTCGCCGCGGAGCTGCCGCCCGGCGATCCGACGCTGCGCATCCGGCCGCTGGAGCAGGTCGAGCGCGAGCTGATCGAGGATGCCATCGCCGCCTGCGACGGCAACATCCCGAAGGCCGCGGCGCTGCTGGAGATCAGCGCCTCGACCATCTACCGCAAGCGCCAGGCCTGGGCCGACGCCGACGCCGCGCACAGCGCCTGAGCGGCCTCAGCCGGCGCGCGCGACGTGCCAGACCTGGTTGAAGCCGTCGCCGCTGCGCTGGCCCGGCTGCGTGTCCTTGCTCCAGAAGTACAGCGGCCGGCCCCGCCAGGCCCACTGGCGGCTGCCGTCGTCGCGCCGGATCGTCGTCCAGTCGCCGCCGGCCGGGGCATCGGCGGCGGCCGCGAGCGGCGGCCAGTTCGCGGCGCAGGCGCCGTTGCAGGCACTCCTGCCGGAACCGGCGACATCCTTGTCGAACACGTACAGCGTCATGCCGTTGCCACCGACCCAGACGCCATCGGCGACGCGGGCCGGGGCCGCGCCGGGATCACTGGCGGCGCAGGCGGCGAGCAGCAGGGCGGGCAGGACGAAGGTCAGCGGGTGCGGCTTCATGGCGCAGGCTCCGGAAGGTTCGGATGGCACGGACGACGCTGTCCGCAGCCCCTGCTACACCGCGACCCGCCCGACCCTTCCGCGGCTTCAGCGCCGGCGCCGGCAGAGCCCGAGGCCGCCGAGGCCGAACAGCGCCAGCACCGATGGCGCCGGAATCGCGGTCACGGCCGCCTCGAACGTGAAGTCATCGGCGACCCAGTCGGCCGAGAACGGCCCGGTCTCGCGCCGGTCGATGCGATAGCCGGTGATGCCGGACAGCGCGAGGAAGGCCGAGGTGTCGAAGAAGCCCGGCTGCTCGGGCAGGCCCGCCAGCAGCTCCGGCAGATCGAGGCTCAGCGTCAGCAGGTCGCCGCCCGCACCGAGCGCGGTGATCGACACCTGATCGGCACCGCCGCCGAAGCCGTAATACTCGTTGCGCGCGAACCAGGCGCCGGTCAGCACCTGCGTGGTTTCGAGCAGGATGCCGTCGGCGCCGTTGTGGTTGTTGATGAAGAAGCTGCCCGAATGCGGCAGCCCGAACAGCGGCCCCGGCGTTGCGGTGTCGACGCGGTAGGCATCGCCGACCACTTGAATACGGTCATCCCAGCGCACGCCGGCGTAATCGAGGCTGCCGCCGTTGGCGAACTCGAAGCCGGTAGCGCCATCGACCGGCGGAAGGGTCGCCAGACCTTCGAAATCAGCGAGCACGCCGGCCGCGACCGGACCGGCAGCGGCCAGCGCGGCGAACATCGTCAGTACAGGGAACGAAGGGCGCATCATGGACCTCCACGACGGGAACGGCCGGTGACAGACAGCCGGCCGGTCATCCCCTGGTTCTCCGCGGCTGCGACTCCGGCAGCATAGCCAGCACGCCGGGCGTCCGCGTCCGGCAAGGACCGTATCCGATGCCCGTGAATCCATCCGCCCTGCCCGCTGCGGCCCCGCAGCCGGAACTGGTCGATTCGCACAGCCATTTCGATGTCGGCGAATTCGACGCCGACCGCGATGCCGCCTATGCCCGCGCGCGCGCCGCCGGCGTCGTGCAGCAGGTCGTGCCCGGCGTCATCGCGCGCAGCTGGGACGCGCTCGATGCCGTGGTCGCGCGCTACCCCGGCCTGTACGCAGCCTGGGGCCTGCACCCGTGCTACCTCGCCGAGCACCGGCCCGCGCATCTGGCCGAACTGCGCGCGCGCGTCGCCGCTCGCCGCCCGGTCGCGATCGGCGAGTGCGGGCTCGACGCCTTCCTGCCGCAGCCGGACCTGCCCGCGCAGGAGACGTATTTCCTCGAACAGCTGCGCATCGCCCGCGACGCCGGCCTGCCGGTGATCGTGCACGCACGCCGCGCCGTCGATGCCGTGCTGAAGTGCATCCGCCGCATCGGCGGGCGCGAGGGCCTGAGCGGCGTCGTGCACAGCTTCGCCGGCTCGATCGAGCAGGCCGAGCGGCTGCGCGAGCACGGTTTCCTGGTCAGCCTCGGCGGACCGCTGAGCTACGAGCGCGCGCAGCGCCTGCACCGGCTGGTGCGCGCGCTGCCGGCCGACGGTCTGCTGCTCGAAACCGACGCCCCGGACCAGCCCGGCGTGCAGCACCGCGGCGAGCGCAACGAACCCGCCTACCTGCCCGAGGTGCTGGCCACGGTCGCCGCGCTGCGCGGCGAGTCGCCCGCAGCCGTCGCCGCCGCCAGCACCGCCGCCGCCCGCCGGCTGTTCGGGCTGCCGGCAGCGGCCTGACGGATGCATCCGCGGGCGGCGCGGGCATAATCGGCCGCGATCCCCCGACAGGAGTCCCGACATGCCCTGTTCGCCCCGCGCGCTCCGTGAGCGGCTGCGCATCCGCCTGCCGCTGCTGCTGGCCCCGATGGCCGCTCCGGCCGGCACGCCGGCGCTCTGTGCGGCGGTCGCCAATGCCGGCGGGCTCGGCAGCCTGTGCGGCGCCGAACTGCCACCCGAGGCGCTGCGCGCCGCGATCTGCGCCGTGCGTGCGCTGACCGACCAGCCCTTCGCCGTCCATCTGCACGCGCCGGTGCCGTACGTGATCGACGGCGACCGCATCGAGTACACGCGCCTGCTGCTTGCGCCCTACCACGACGCGCTCGGCCTCGCCGAACCGCCCGAACCGATGCCGCCGCCCTCGTTCGAGGCGCAACTCGAAGTGCTGCTCGA
>NZ_DAOLKE010000007.1:0-30327 GCF_035331805.1 Plasticicumulans sp.
CTGTACGGCGAGAAGGTCGTGCTGCGCATCCTCGATGCCAGCGCCGCGAAGCTCGGCATCGACGCACTCGGCTATGAGCCGGACCAGAAGGACCTGTTCATGCGCGCGATCAAGAAGCCGCAGGGCATGGTGCTCGTGACCGGGCCGACCGGCTCCGGCAAGACCGTATCGCTGTATACGGCCCTGAACATCCTCAACACCGCCGAGGTCAACATCTCGACGGCCGAGGATCCGGTCGAAATCCAGCTGGCGGGCATCAACCAGGTCAACGTCAACCTGAAGACCGGCATGACCTTCGCCAATGCGCTGCGCGCATTCCTGCGCCAGGACCCGGACATCATCATGGTCGGCGAGATCCGTGACCTCGAAACCGCCGAGATCGCGATCAAGGCCGCGCAGACCGGCCACATGGTGCTGTCGACGCTGCACACCAACGACGCGCCGCAGACGCTGACCCGCCTGATGAACATGGGCGTCGAGCCGTACAACATCGCATCGAGCGTCAGCCTGATCATCGCCCAGCGCCTCGCGCGCCGGCTCTGCCCGAACTGCAAGACCGAACAGCGCGGCATCCCGCACGAGGAACTGCTGAACCTGGGCTTCAAGGCCGATGAACTCGACACCCTGACCATCTACCGGCCGGTCGGCTGTGCAGAGTGCACGAACGGCTACAAGGGTCGCGTCGGCATCTATCAGGTCATGCCGATTTCCGAGGAAATGGGCCGGATCATGATGAGCAACGGCAACTCGATCCAGATCGCGGATCAGGCCAGACGCGAAGGCATCCGCGACCTGCGTGACTCCGGACTGCTGAAAATCCGTCAGGGCGTAACCAGCCTCGATGAAGTCAACCGTGTGACCAAGGACTAATCCAACGTGGCCAGGGCACCCGTCAAGGCAGCAGCCGCCGCACAGGACCTGACCTTCCTGTGGGAAGGCGTCGACAAGCGCGGCAAGCGCGTGAAAGGCGAACTGCGCGCACCGAACGACGGCATCGTCAAGGGTGAACTGCGCAAGCAGGGCATCGTCGTGGGCAGGGTCAAGAAGAAACCCAAGCCGCTGCTCGGCGATTTCGGCCAGAAGATCACCTCGCGCGATCTGATGCTGTTCACGCGCCAGCTTTCGACGATGCTCAATTCTGGCGTGCCGGTCGTGCAGTCACTCGACATGCTGGTGACAGGCGCGAAGAACCTGAAACTGCGCGAACTGATCCGAGAGATCAAGACCGACGTCGAAAGCGGCCTGCCGCTGGCCACGGCCCTCGGCAAGCATCCGCTGCAGTTCGACAACCTGTACTGCAACCTCGTCAATGCCGGCGAGGAAGCCGGCGTGCTCGACGGCATCCTGAACAAGATCGCGATCTACCAGGAAAAAGCCGAAAGCATCAAGGCCAAGGTCAAAAAGGCATTGCTGTACCCGACGATCGTGCTGGTCGTGGCCTTCATCGTCACGGCCTTCATCATGATCTTCGTCATTCCGCAGTTCGAGTCCCTGTTCAAGGGCTTCGGTGCCGACCTGCCGGCGTTCACGAAGATAGTCGTGGAGATTTCACGGTTCTTCCAGGCATGGTGGTGGGCGATCTTTGGCAGCATCATCGGCACGGTCGTCGGCCTGATCGAATACCACAAGCGCTCCAAAGCCTTTCGTGAATTCCTGGACCGCATCTCGCTGAAGATGCCCATTCTCGGCGACATCTTCGCGCTGTCGGCCAATGCCCGCTTCGCGCGCACGCTGGCGACAATGTTCGGTGGCGGCGTGCCGCTGGTCGATGCGATGCGCTCGGTGGCCGGCGCGACCGGCAATATCGTCTATGAGCGTGCCGTGCTGGACATGCGTGATGCGGTGGCCTCGGGCCAGCAGCTGAACTTCACGATGCGCCAGACCGCACTGTTTCCGGACATGGTCGTCCAGATGGTCGCCATCGGCGAGGAGGCCGGCTCGCTGTCCGACATGCTCGCGAAGGTCGCCGATTTCTACGAGGAAGAGCTCGACAACAAGATCGGCATGCTGACGACATTGATCGAGCCGCTGGTCATGGCACTGCTGGCCGGCATCGTCGGCAGTCTGGTCATCGCCATGTACCTGCCGATCTTCAAGATGGGCTCGGTGGTCTGATGCCGCGACGATGAGCGAACTGTCCCTGCTCCTGTCCACGCAGCCCGTGCTGCTGTACACCCTGGTGGCACTGCTCGGCCTGATCGTCGGCAGCTTCCTGAACGTCGTGATCCACCGGCTGCCGCTCATGCTCGAACGCGCCTGGGCTGCCGAATGCGCCGAACTGCGCGGCGAGCCCCCGGCCGCGCAGGAGCGCTTCGACCTGCTGTGGCCGCCCTCGCACTGCCCCGCCTGCGAACGCCCGGTGCGCCCGCTCGAAAACCTGCCGGTGCTCGGCTGGCTGTGGCTGCGCGGACGCTGCGCCGGCTGCGGCGCACCGATCCCGCTGCGCTATCCGCTGATCGAGGCCGGTTGCGGGCTGCTGTCGCTCGTCGTGGTCTGGCGCTTCGGCTGGTCGCTGCAGACGCCAGCCGCGCTGGCGCTGACCTGGCTGCTGCTGGCGCTGGCGGTGATCGACCTGCGCACCTTCCTGCTGCCCGATGCACTGACGCTGCCCGGACTGTGGGCCGGACTCGCGCTCGCGCTGGTGCCGGTGCTGGTGCCGCTGCGCGATGCGGTGATCGGGGCGATGGCCGGTTTTCTGGTGCTCTGGAGCGTCTATCACGTCTTCCGGCTGCTGACCGGACGCGAAGGCATGGGCCGCGGCGATTTCAAGCTGCTGGCGCTGCTCGGGGCCTGGCTCGGCTGGATGCAGCTGCCGTTCGTGCTGCTGGCTTCGGCCGGCGTCGGGGCCGTCATCGGCATCCTGCTGCGCGTGGCGGGGCAACTTGATGCCGGCCGGCCGCTGCCGTTTGGCCCCTTCCTCGCGGCGGCCGGCTGGATCGCGCTGCTGTGGGGGCAGGAACTGACCACGGCCTACCTGCGGAGCGTCGGCCTGTGAACGCGCGTCAACCCTGGGTGCTCGGCCTGACCGGCGGCATCGGCAGCGGCAAGTCGGCCGCAGCCGCCGCGTTCACGCGGCTCGGCGTGCCGGTCATCGATACCGATCTGCTCGCGCGCGAGGTCGTCGCCAGAGGCAGCGACGGACTCGCCGAAATCGTCACCGCCTTCGGCCCCGGGCTGCTGACGGCCGACGGTGCGCTCGATCGTGCCGCGATGCGCCGGCTGGTGTTTGCCGATGCGGCCGCCCGCCAGCGGCTGGAAGCGATCACGCATCCGCGCATCCGCGCCCTGGCCGCCGAACGCGTCGCGGCGCTGGCCGGCAGCGGTGCGCCCTACTGCGTGCTGGTCGTGCCGCTGCTGCTCGAAAGCGGCGCCTACGGCACGCTGTGCTCGCGCGTGCTGGTCATCGACGTGCCGCCCGAAACCCAGCTCGAACGTGTGCTTGCGCGCGATGGCAGCGATGAATCCATGGCGCATGCGATCCTCGCCGCGCAGATGCCGCGCGCCGAGCGCCTGGCCGCCGCCGACGACGTGCTGGTCAACACCGGCACGCTCGAACAGCTGAACGAGGCGGTCACGGCCCTTGACCGGCGTTACCAGGCCCTGCACGCCGGCGCTTGACACCCCGCCCCGGCGCGCACCGGTGACATCCGGCGTTTGCCGGCCCCGCCCGGCTTCGCGACAATACGGCCCCCTTCCGGAGCCGAGGTCACCCCGTGGACCGCTGCGTCTGGTACGAACAGCCGCTGAACGAGCGCATGCGCGTGCTGCTGCGGCTGGAATTCCTCTACGAGCGAGTGCTGCACGCCGCCGCCGGCTGGTCGGTCTGGGAGGCGCGGGCCGCGCTCGAAAGCCTGATCGAGCTGCTCGGCCTGCTCGGGCGCGCCGAGGTGCGCGCCGAACTGCTGAAGGAAGCCGACCGGCTGTGCCTGCAGCTCGATCGCCAGCGCGAGACGGCCGCCGATCCGGCCGCCGTCGATGCAAGCATCCGCGACCTTGCCATCAGCGCCGATGCCGCGCGCCGGCTCGACGCGCTGCAGCTCGATGACATCCGCCGCAACGAATTCCTGAACGCGCTGCGCCAGCGCGCCAGCATCCCGGGCGGTGCGTGTTCGTTCGACCTGCCGGCGCTGCACCACTGGCTGAACCGTGATCCGGAAATCCGTGCCGATCAGCTCGACGGCTGGCTGACCCCGCTGCTGCCGGGGCGTGACGCCGCGGCAGCCGTGCTGCGCACGATCCGCGCCGCCGCCGAGGCCGATCCGCAGGTCGCGCAGTCCGGCTTCTACCAGCAGGGCCTCGATCCGGCGCTGCCGGCGCAGCTGGTGCGCGTCGGCGTCACCGTCGAATCCGGGGTGTTCCCGGAGATCAGCGGCGGCCGGCACCGCTTCACGATCCGCTTCCTGTGCCAGCCGAATCCGGTGCGCCGGCCGTTCCAGACCGACGAGGACACCGGCTTCCTGCTCGCCTGCTGCGTCGTCTGAGACTTGCCGCAGCAGGCGAGGCGCCGGATCAGAGCAGCACGCGCTCGATGCCGCCGCTGCGCGCGCGTTCGATGAAGCCCTGCTGCCAGTCGGCGCCGAGCCGGCGACTGGCGAGCTCGACGACGATGTAGTCGGTCGCCAGCCCCGTGTCGTCGGCGTAGCGGCTCAGACCCTGCTGGCAGGCCGGGCACGAGGTCAGCAGCTTGACGTTGCCGTCGACCGCGCGTTCGGCCCCGCTCAGCTGCGCGATGCCCTTGCGCAGCTCCTCTTCCTTGCGGAAGCGCACCTGCGTGGCGATGTCAGGCCGCGACACCGCCATCGTGCCGGCCTCGCCGCAGCAGCGATCCGAGAGCAGCACCTCGGCCCCGCCGAGCAGGCGCGAGGTCACCTGCACCGGGTTGTGCATCTTCATCGGCGTGTGGCAGGGGTCGTGGTACAGGTACTTCACGCCCGGCACGCCGTCGAGCGCCACGCCCTTCTCCATCAGGTACTCGTGGATGTCGAGCAGCCGGCAGCCCGGGAAGATGCGCTCGAACTCGTACTTCAGCAGCTGATCCATGCAGGTGCCGCAGGAGACGATCACGGTGCGGATGTCGAGATAGTTCAGCGTGTTGGCGACCCGATGGAACAGCACGCGGTTCTCGGTGCTGATCTGCTCGCCCTTCGCGTGCTGGCCGCTGGCGCTCTGCGGATAACCGCAGCAGAGATAGCCCGGCGGCAGCACGGTCTGCGCACCGACCTCGTAGAGCATCGCCAGCGTCGCCAGCCCGACCTGGCTGAACAGACGCTCCGATCCGCAGCCCGGGAAGTAGAACACCGCGTCGCTGTCATCCCCGAGCTTCGCCGGGTCGCGCAGGATCGGCACGAGCTTCGGGTCCTCGAGGCCGAGCAGCTGGCGCGTGGTCTGGCTCGGCAGGCCGCGCGGCATCGGCTTTTTCACGAAATGCACGACCTGCGCCTTCAGCGGCATGCCGCCGGTGGTCGCCGGCGGCTGCTCGGGCTTGCCGGCCAGCCCGACCTTGCGCGCCAGCTCATAACCGAGCAGCTGCGCCTTCGCGCCCCATTCGACGACGGTCTTGTGCAGCACCTGCACGGTGGCCGGATCGCGGGCGTTGAGATACGCGAGCGCGGCCTTCGTAGCCAGGCTCGTGCGCTTCTGGCCGCGGTCGGTCAGGATCTTGCGCATGCGCACGGTCACGTCGCCGAAGTCGATGTCGACCGGGCAGGGCTTCTCGCACTTGTGGCAGACCGTGCAGTGATCGGCGACATCGTTCATCTCGTCGAAATGCCGCACCGACAGGCCGCGCCGCGTCTGCTCCTCGTACAGGAAGGCCTCGATGATCAGGCCGGTAGCGAGGATCTTGTTGCGCGGCGAGTACAGCAGGTTGGCACGCGGCACATGCGTCGTGCACACCGGCTTGCACTTGCCGCAGCGCAGGCAGTTCTTGATGTCCTCGTTCAGCGCGCCGAGTTCGCTCTGTTCGAGGATCAGCGCCTCCTGCTGCACGAGGCGCAGCGACGGCGTGTAGGCGTTGTCGAGCCCGGAGCCGGCGAGCAGCTTGCCGCGGTTGAAGTGCCCCTGCGGATCGATCGCCTGCTTGTAGCGGGCGAAGGCGTCGACGGCGGCGGCATCGAGGTACTGGAACTTGGTCAGGCCGATGCCGTGCTCGCCGGAGATCACGCCATCGAGCGCGCGCGCGAGCGCCATGATCCGCCCGACCACGCGCTCGGCCTCGTGCATCATCTCGTAGTCGTTCGAATGCACCGGGATGTTGGTGTGCACGTTGCCGTCGCCGGCGTGCATGTGCAGCGCGACGAACAGCCGGGCGTTGCGGATCTCGGCGTGGATCGCATCGAGCCGGCGGCGCACGGCATCGTGGTCGAGACCGCCGAAGATGTCCTTCAGCGGCCGTTCGACCTCGCGCCGGTACGAAATCACCAGATCGCGGCGCAGCAGCAGGTCGAGCACGCGGTCATCCGGGCGCAGCCGCGCACAGGTGTCGGCATCGAGGCGCTCGACGTGCTGCTCGGCCGGCGCATCGAGCGCATCGAGCAGCGTCGACCAGCGCGTGCGCACCAGCGTCAGCCGCTCGCGGGCCGCGGCGCGCTTGGCATCGAGGATCGCATCGCCCTCGGCGCTCGCCTCGAAGTCGGCGCTGCTGCGCGCCTCGGGCAGTTCGCCGGCGAGGTATTCGAGCACGGCATCGATCATGCGCAGCTTGTTGCGGATCGACTGCTCGATGTTGATGCGCTCGATGCCCTGGTTGTACTCGTTCAGGCGATCGAGCGGGATGACCACGTCCTCGTTGATCTTGAAGGCGTTGGTGTGACGCGAGATCGCCGCCGTGCGCGAGCGGTCGAGCCAGAAGCGCTTGCGCGCCTCGGCGCTGACGGCGATGAAGCCCTCGCCGTTGCGGGCATTGGCGAGCTGCACGACCTGCGAGGCCGCCTCGCCGACCAGACGTTCGTCATCGGAGGCGATGTCGGCGATCAGCACCATCTTCGGGCGCTGGCGGCGCGGCGCCTTGGTCGTGTACTTGACCGCCTTCACGTAGCGCTCGTCGAGGTGTTCGAGCCCCGACATCACGACGCCGGTCCTGCGATCCAGGTAGTCCTTGATCTCGACGATCGCCGGCACGGCCTCGGCGAGGTCGGTGCCGAAGAATTCGAGGCAGACGGTGCGGATGTGCTTCGGCATCCGGTGCAGCACGAACACGCCCGAGGTGATCAGGCCGTCGCAGCCTTCCTTCTGCACGCCGGGCAGGCCGCCGAGGAACTTGTCGGTGACATCCTTGCCGAGCCCGGCCTTGCGCAGGCTCGCGCCCGGCATCGACAGGGTTTCGGGTTCGCCGAGCGGACTGCCGTCGGCCGCGCGCCGCGTCAGCCGGAAGCTCACGGTCTCCTGATCGTGGATGCGGCCGAGGTTGTGGTTCAGCCGCTCGACCTCCAGCCAGTGGCCGTCGGGCGTGACCATCGTCCATGACACGAGGTTGTCGAGCGTCGTGCCCCACAGCACGGCCTTCTTGCCGCCGGCGTTCATCGCGATGTTGCCGCCGATGGTCGAGGCATCCTGCGAGGTCGGATCGACCGCGAACACCAGCCCGTGCAGGCCGGCCAGATCCGAAACCCGGCGCGTGACGACGCCGGCACCGGCGCGCACGGTCGCAACCTGCCCGTCGACGCCGGGCAGTTCGCGCCATTCGACCGCCGACAGCGCTTCGAGCTTTTCGGTGTTGATGACCGCCGAGCGCGCATCGAGCGGGATCGCGCCGCCGGTGTAGCCGGTGCCGCCGCCGCGCGGCACGATGGTCAGACCGAGCTCGATGCAGGCCGAGACGATGGCCGCGACTTCGGCCTCGGTGTCCGGACAGATCACGACGAACGGATATTCGACGCGCCAGTCGGTGGCATCGGTGACGTGCGCGACGCGCGCGAGCCCGTCGAAGCGGACGTTGTCGCGCCGCGTGACCTGTCCGAGCCGCTTCGCGACGCGCGCGCGCAGCGCGACCTGCTCGTCGAGCTGGCGCTCGAAGCGGGCGATTGCCGCATCGATGCCAGCGATCAGCTCCAGCGCCAGCGCATTGCCTTCGGAGCGCTCGCGCATCTGGCGCACGCGATGGCGCAACGCTTCGGTCAGCGCGGCGCGACGCTTCGGGTTGTCGAGCAGATCGTCCTGCAGATAGGGATTGCGGTCGATGACCCACAGGTCGCCGAGCACCTCGAACAGCATGCGCGCCGAGCGCCCGGTCCGGCGCGTGGCCCGCAACTGCTCGATCGTCTGCCACATCGGCTCGCCGAGGTAACGGATCGCGATCTCGCGGTCCGAGAACGAGGTGTAGTTGTACGGGATCTCGCGGATGCGGGTCGTCTGGCTGTTCATGTCGCGCCACTCGGGGCTGCGCGCCGGGGAGGCGCGGGTACGGCGGAGGGAACGGGCGATTATCGGGACCGGGACAGGCCGGCGCAACGCGCACGGCATGCCGGACTGCACCGGACAAATCTCCAAAAAAGAAACGGGCGCCCCGAAGGGCGCCCGTTGCGTCGGACAGATGCCGTCAGGAGACGGGATCAGAAGTCGTGGCGCATGCCGACCGAGAAGACATTGCGGTCGGTCTGGGTCGCTTCCGTGAAGCCGAAACCATTCTCGGCCGCATATTCGGCGAACACGCGGGTGCGCTTGGACAGGTTGTACTGGTAGCCCAGCTTCCAGGCGTCCAGGTTGTCGCGATTGTCGTCGAAGTCGTACTGCGCGTAACCGGCCAGGATGACGTTGTTGCCGAACGCGTAGGTACCGATCACGTCCCAGACAGACGGATCACCGACGCCGGAGGTGTCGTAGTCACGCGAGCTGTAGGTCGCAGCCACAGTCAGGCCGAAACCGAACTTGAACGAGGCACCGACACCCCACTGCTCGAACACGTCCTGCACGTCACGGTAGCTGGCGCCGACGGTCAGGCCGCCGAACGTGCCGCCACCGGCGATGTCATAGGCGTCCACGTCTTCACGAGCACCCAGCGCCGAAGCGGAACCCGGCGCACCGTCCATGACGATCGCCGCTGCACCCGAGAAGCCCGAGAAGCTCGGGGTGATGTAGGCGACGACGTTGCCGATGCGATCACCGCTACCCGCCAGACCATTGCCGGAGGAGTAGAAGTTCAGGCGGTCCCAGCCCATGCTGGTGAAGCTGGTCGAGTGGTTGAACACGTCGGTCAGGCTGCCGACGTACAGGTACGGGGCCGACCAGACGCGACCGAGGACGACGGTACCGAAGCCGCCGGTCAGGCCGACGCTGCTCAGGCGCTGGTTCCACGGGTTGTTGCCGCCCGTGCCGTTGCCGTCGATGTTGACGCCGAACTCATACTGGTAGATGGCCTTCAGACCGCCGCCCAGATCTTCCGAACCCTTGACGCCCAGGCGCGACGCTTCATTGGTCACGTCCCAGTTCGAAGAAGCATTGTCAGGATCGGTGTAGGTGACGCCGATGCGGGCGGAACCGTACAGGGTGGTTTCGGCCTGTGCCGCAGCGGAGGCAGCCAGCGCGCCGGCAACGGCCAGAGCGATAATAGACTTGTTCATGGTAACACTCCCAGGTTGGTGTTGCGCTCGAACAACAAAGCTACACGACGTGCTTCGTTGACGTGCTTTATATACATGCGTGGTGAAGAACGCAACTGCCCGTCGCATAAAACATACAATTCGTCGCGATGCTGCAACACCGCACGCGAAATTGCGTTGTAGCCCCACGACACTTTAGCCGCCTGCACAACACAACCAAGCATACCGCTGGCGGCCCCGAACGGCCCCATCGCTGCCAGCAGACAACAAAAACAACAAGGGCGCCTCACGGCGCCCCTGAGCGGATCGATCTGCGCCGGGATCAGAAGTCGTGGCGCATGCCGATCGTCGTGTAGTCGCTGCCCGGCTTGGCACCGGCAGTGGCGGCATCGTAGGTCTGGTCGGAGTCGACGTACTCGATGTAGACCATCGTGCGCTTGCTCAGACGGTGCTCGACACCCAGCCCCCACATTTCCTGGTTGTCGTACAGCGCATCGCTGTCGATGTGGAAGTTGCCGTAGGTGCCACGCAGCGTGGTGTTCGGCATCACGTCGAAGCCAAGAACCACGCCGTAGCCCTGGATGCTGCCGAGGTCGCTGTCGTCGAAATCGGTGTACTCATACGAAGCACCCACCGAGAACGGGCCCATGGCATAGCTGCCGCCGATACCGTAGTGGCTGAACTCGGCGCCCCCGGCATTGGCGATGCTGGGAACAGCGGCGCCGTTCTTCGGCTGATACGAGTACGAGAAGCCGAGGTTCAGCGGGCCGTTGCTGTAGCCGATACCGGCTTCGAACGCATCGACGTCTTCACGGTTGGCAGCACCATCCATCAGGACGGCCGCAGCGGCGGTGAAGCCGCTGAAGGTCGGCGTCACGTAGGCAACGGCATTACCCATGCGCTGGTCATTCGAGGTCAGCGAGTAGGGGTTGGTGATGTTGCCGTTGAAGATGTCGGTGTACTGGCTGACGAAGGTGTAGGCCGGACGGTACTGGCGACCGAGCGCGACGGTACCGAAACCACCCTGCAGACCGACGAAGCTCAGACGCTGGCCCCAAGGATTGTTGGCACCGGTACCGTTGCCGTCGATGTTGACGCCGAACTCGTACTGGTAGATCGCACTCAGACCGCCACCCAGGTCTTCCGAACCCTTGACACCGAGGCGCGAGGCCTGGTTGGCAACATCCCAGCTGGAATCCTTGCCGGATCCCTTGCCCTGAACGTATTCGACGCCGATGCGGGCCGAACCGTACAGCGTGGTTTCGGCCTGGGCAACCGCCGAGGCGGCCAGAACGCCGGCAACGGCCAGCGCAACGATGGACTTCTGCATGTTCGATCTCCTGTGCGGATGTCGGGAAACGGATCGCGCGGCTAGCGCAACTTTGTGACGACTTTATAGCGTGTCGCGCCGCAACATACAAGCATAGTTACAACAAACGCCCTCTTTCGTTGCTGTACTACAACATCACCTGATCTGCTCCGCACAGATCTGCCCCTTTATTTCCGGGCCTCCACCTCTTCCAGCAACTTGCAGAAGACCTCCAGCAGCTCCGCGTCCGGCTCCTGCCGATACCGGCTGACGTGACAGCGCCGGAAGACTTCCCCGACGGCCAGGGCCTCGATGCCGGCGGCCTCGCCGTACTCATCGCCGAGCGCCTCGCCGCGACCGCAGTGATGCGCGACCACCGTCAGCAGCCGCACCGGCCGCTGGTCGAGCGCGAGCTCGATGCGACGGCGCAGCCCCGGCTCGGGGCGCTCCAGGCGCACGCTGACCTCCAGACACGGCCAGCGCGCAGGCGGCAGCGCCGGGTCGAGGGCGAGTTGCGCGAGGTCTTCGAGCACCTCGTCGAGCCCCTGCGCTGCATCGCCCGGCCGGCGCAGCAGTTCGAGGTGCTGCGGCACCGGCAGCGGCTCCACCGCTGCCAGCCGCTCGCCGTCGAGATCGACGCGCAGCACCTGATGCGGATAGCGGTTCTCGGCGAACGCGAACGGCAGCGGCGCTCCGGCGTAGCGCACTGCGTCACGGCCGGCGACCCGCTGCGCCAGATGCAGATGCCCGAGCGCGACGTAAGCGACATCTTCCGGAAACAGCGCCACCGGCAGCGCGTGCTGGTGGCCGCCGAGGATGCGCCGCTCCGACAGCGCCGACAGCTGTCCGCCGACCAGATACGCATGCCCGGTCGCGAGCAGCGCCTCACCGGGCCGGCGCTGCGCGCGCGCGGCGGCGAGGGCATCGGCGTAGACGGCCTCGACGCCGGCGATCAGCGGGTCTTCGGCCTCGGAGCAAGGCGGCAGGTCGGCCGGGCGCAGGAAGGGCACGGCGGCGACGCGCGCGGCCACGCGGCCGTCTGCCGCGTACAGCGGCACGACCAGTCGCGGGGCGTCGAAGTCGCCGGCGGCCGTGCGCGGCAGCGCCCCGATGACGCGGATGCCGAGGCCATCGAGCAGCGGTGACGGCGCATCGAGGCGTGCGGCCGAATCGTGGTTGCCGGCGATCACCAGCACGTCGAGCTGCGGACAGCGCATCCGGGCCGCGGCGAGGAAGCGGTAGAACATGGCCTGCGCCGCGGCCGGCGGATTGGCCGAGTCGAACACGTCGCCGGCAATGACCAGCGCATCGGCCGCTTCGCGTTCGAGCGCATCGAGCAGCCAGTCGAGAAAGGCCTGGTGCTCGGCCTCGCGCGACAGGCCGTGCAGCGTGTGACCGAGGTGCCAGTCAGCGGTGTGGATCAGGCGCAGCATGTCCTTTCCATCGTCTTCTCCCTTCTTCGCACCCGGCGGCCGGAAAGACGACGGACGCCAGCGGTCATGCCTGCCAGCCGCGCGCCAGGCTTCAGGCGAGGTACTGCAAGCGGCCGCTGCGCACGACCGGCGGCGCGCGGTGCACCGGACGCAGCCGCGGCAGCCGGCCGGCGACCGACAGCGCGAGCGGCAGCACCAGCGCGATCGCGAGCCCGGTCGCCGTGCTCGCACTCAGCACGCCGGCGACCAGCCAGGTCAGCGCGAAACGCAGGAGGGCATGCAGGCTGGCGGCGATCATGGCGGCGGTCCTCGGCGGGCTGGATATGCGCCCAGACTGGACCGCCACCGCGTTTGAATGAAATTGATTCTCGGCAGGCCGGCGATAGGCCGCTGCTATGCCCTCAGCCGCGGATCAGCGTGCCGATGCCCTCGTCGGTGAACAGCTCCACCAGCACCGAGTGCGGCACGCGGCCGTCGAGGATCAGCGAGGTCCTGACACCGCCGCGCACCGCGTCGAGCGCGCAGCGCACCTTCGGCAGCATGCCGCCGTAGATCGTGCCGTCGCCGATCAGGTCATCGACCTGGCGCGCCGACAGGCCGGTCAGCAGCTTGCCCTCCTTGTCGAGGATGCCGCTGATGTTGGTCAGCAGCATGAACTTCTCGGCGCGCAGCGCCTCGGCGACCTTGCCGGCGACCGTGTCGGCGTTGATGTTGTACGCGCGCCCGTCCGGGCCGACGCCGGTCGGCGCGATGACCGGGATGAAGTCGCCGCGCACCAGCATCTCGATGACCGAGGTGTCGATCGACTGCACCTCGCCGACGTGGCCGAGGTCGATGATCTCGGGCGCGTCCATCTCCGGGGTCTTGCGGCTGTATTCGAGCTTGCGCGCGCGGATCAGGTCGGCGTCCTTGCCGCTCAGGCCGACGGCCTTGCCGCCGTGGCGGTTGATCAGGCTGACGATCTGCTTGTTGACGAGGCCGCCGAGCACCATCTCGACCACGTCCATGGTCTCGGCATCGGTGACGCGCAGGCCGTCGACGAAGCGGCTTTCCTTGCCGAGCGCCTTCAGCAGCATGCCGATCTGCGGACCGCCGCCGTGCACGACGACCGGGTTGATGCCGACGGTCTTCATCAGCACCACGTCGCGCGCGAAGCTCGACTGCACGTCCTCGGTTTCCATGGCGTTGCCGCCGAACTTGATGACGATGGTCTTGCCGCGGTAGCGCTGGATGTACGGCAGGGCTTCGGAAAGGATGTGGGCGACGTTCATCGCCGCATCGGCGGTCAGGGCCATCGCTTCGGTACCTCGGCGGACGTTCGGAAGAGGACAGCGGCGGCGCGCGGCGCGTTCAGGGCAGCGCCAGCGCCGGATCGACGGCGGCGAGGCGCGCGGCCACGCGGGCGCGGATCGCGGCGAGTGTATCGGCATCGTCGGCTTCGAGCCGCAGCACGAGGCAGGATTCGGTGTTCGAGGCGCGCACCAGCGCCCAGCCATCCGGCCATTCGGCGCGCACGCCGTCGATCGTCACCCGCCGTGCGCCCTCCCAGTCGAGCGTCTGGAGCTGCGCGGCCAGGGCATGGGGATCGGCGCAGGCGATGCGCAGTTCGGGCGTCGACACGCCAACCGGGTGATCGGCGAACAGCGCATCGCTGTCGCGGCCATCGGCGACGAGCAGCGTCACCAGCCGGAGCGCCGCGTACAGCGCATCGTCGAGCCCGTACCAGTCGGCGAAGCACAGATGCCCGCTGTACTCGCCGGCGAACGGTGCCGCGAGTTCGGCGCGTCGGGCCTTGATCAGGCTGTGACCGGTCTTCCAGCACTCCGCGTGCCCGCCGAGGCGCTCGATCAGCACGCCGAGCCGGGAGCTGCACTTCACGTCAAAGACGATGGTCGCGCCCGGCTGCGCGCGCAGCACTCCGGCGGCGAGCGCCATCATCACGCGATCCGGCCAGACGATCCCGCCGCGCGCCGTGACCACGCCGAGCCGGTCGGCATCGCCGTCGAAGGCGAGCCCGAGCGCCGCCCCGGTTTCGCGCACGCGCGCACACAGGGCTTCGAGGTTGGCCGGCACCAGCGGGTCCGGATGATGGTTCGGAAAGCGCCCGTCCGGCTCGCAGTAGAGTTCGATGACTTCGCAGCCGAGCCGGCGCAGCGCCGCAGGCGCCGTCAGCCCGGCGACGCCGTTGCCGGCATCGACGACGACGCGCAGCGGCTGCGAAAGCGGCGCGAAGCCGGCAACGAGGCGATCGAGGTACTCGGGCAGCAGGTCGAGGCGGCGCTCGCGGCCGCGGCCGGCCGCATAGTCGCGCGCCTGCATGCGCTGGCGCAGCGCGCCGATCGCCGTCCCGTACAGCGCCGCCCCGTCGAGCACGAGCTTGAAGCCGTTGTCGGGCGGCGGGTTGTGCGAGCCGGTGACCATGACGCCGGCGCGCGTCGGCAGCGCCGGCGAGACGCCCTGGGTCGCGAAGTACAGCGCCGGCGTCGTCACCAGCCCGGCATCGTAGACATCGATGCCGCTCGCCATCAGCCCTTCGCGCAGCGCCAGCGCCAGGCTCGGGCTGGAGCGGCGCGCGTCATGACCGGTGACCACCAGCCCCTCGCCGCGCGCGAGCGCCTCGCTGCCGAAGGCCTGGCCGAGTTCGTAGGCGAAGGCCGGCGACAGCTCGCTGCCGGCGCGGCCGCGGATGTCGTACTCACGGAACAGATGTGCCGGAAAATCCATGCTCAATGCCGCCCGGTATGGCCGAACCCGCCGGCTCCGCGCGCCGAGTCGCCGAAGGCATCGACGACTTCGAACTGCGCGCGCACGACCGGCACGATGACGAGCTGCGCGATGCGCTCGCCGACTCCGATCGTGAACGGCTCGCGGCCGCGGTTCCAGAGCGACACGTAGAGCTGGCCCTGATAGTCCGAATCGATCAGCCCGACCAGATTGCCGAGCACGATGCCGTGTTTGTGGCCGAGCCCGGAGCGCGGCAGCAGCACCGCCGCCAGCCCCGGGTCGCCGATGTGCAGCGCAAGCCCGGTCGGGATCAGGTGCGTGCTGCCGGGCTCGACGACGAGCGCGGCTTCGAGCGCGGCGCGCAGGTCCATGCCGGCGGCGCCGTCGGTCGCGTAGGCCGGCAGCGGGATCGAATCACCGAGGCGCGGATCGAGGATCTTCAGCTGGATCGTGTGCATGGAGGGCCAATGGATGGCAACGGGTCTTGCGGGTTCGTTCAGGCCGCGGGACGGCCGGCCGTGTAGCGTTCGATGATCACGTCGACCAGCGCCCGCGCCAGCTCGGTCTTGCCGGCCAGCGGCAGGTCGCGCCGGCCGCCGTTCCAGAGCACGTGCAGCGCATTGTCGTCGGCCTCGAAGCCCTTGCCGCCGCCGACCTCGTTGGCGCAGATCAGGTCGAGGCGCTTGCGCGCGAGCTTGTCGAGCGCATACGCGATCACGTCGTGGGTCTCGGCCGCGAAGCCGACGCAGAACGGCCGGCCGGCGGCGAGCGCGGCAACGGCAGCGAGGATGTCGGGATTGCGCACGAGTTCGATCGACAGCGTATCGGCGGATTTCTTGATCTTGCGCTCGGCCGGTGCCGCGGCGCGGTAGTCGGCGACCGCGGCCGTGGCGATGAAGATCTCGCTCGCCGGCGCGCGTTCGAGCACGGCCGCGTGCATCTCGGCCGCCGATTCGACATCGACGCGCCGCACGCCATCCGGAGTTGCCAGCGTCACCGGACCTGCGACCAGCGTCACTTCGGCCCCGGCCGCCGCGCAGGCCGCCGCCAGCGCGAAGCCCTGCTTGCCGGTCGAGCGGTTGGTGATGAAGCGCACCGGATCGAGCGGCTCGCGCGTCGGCCCGGCCGTGATCAGCACGCGCTGGCCGGCCAGCCGCGTGTCAGGCCTGAAATGCGCGAGCACCCGCTCGCGCAGCTGCAGGGCTTCGAGCATGCGCCCGGCCCCGACCTCGCCGCAGGCCTGGTCGCCGCTCGCCGGCCCCCAGACCTGCACGCCGCGCGCCTGCAGCCGCGCGAGGTTGTCCTGCGTGGCGGCATTGGCCCACATCAGCCGGTTCATGGCCGGCGCGACCGCGATCGGCCGGTCGGTGGCGAGGCACAGCGTCGCGAGCAGGTCATCGGCGAAACCGGCGGCGAGCCGGGCGAGGAAGTCGGCCGAAGCCGGCGCGATCAGGATCAGCTCGGCCCAGCGCGCAAGCTCGATGTGCCCCATGCCGGCCTCGGCCGCCGGGTCGAGCAGCTCGATGCGCACCGGCCGGCCGGAAACGGCCTGGAAGCTCAGCGGCGTCACGAAGGCGGTGGCGCCGGCGGTCATGACCACCTGCACCTCGGCGCCGGTCTCGCGCAGCCGCCGCACCAGATCGACACTCTTGTAGGCGGCGATGCCGCCGGTGACACCGAGCAGCACGCGGCGGGGTTCGGAACTGGACACGGGCGGACTCCGGACGGACGGGGAAACGACGCGACGGCGGACCGGCTTGGGCCCGCGCTCAGGGCAGGCGCATGCCGAAGCGCAGTTCGTGGAAGTTGATGCCGGAATTCTCGCTGTTCAGGCCGGCGTTCGACAGGTGCTGGAAGCGGTAGCCGAGGTCGTAGGCCTGATCCGGACCGAACGTGAAACCGATGCCGACGTGGTCGCCGAACTGGAAGCTGGAGCCGAACTTGCGCTCGTCGTTCAGCCGCGTGCTCGACAGGAAATGCACGCCGATGCCGATCTCGGCATACGGCGAGAACGCACCGGGCTGGCGCTCCTGCAGGCGGAACACCGGCGTCAGGCCGATCTGGTTGATGTCGTGGGCCCCGGCCCGGTCGTCATCGGCGAACCAGCGCGACACGCCGAGCTCCCAGTAGCCGCCGAGATACCAGTCGCCGCTGTCGAACCAGCGCGCGTCCCAGTCCCGCGATACGGCGACACCGAAGCTCGGTGTGTCGTCATCGCCGGCACCAAATTCCAGCGTGATGCGATCCACGGCGAACACGGGTGCGCTCGTGAGCACGGCCGCCAGGGCCAGGGCGCGCACCGCTCCGGTCGGATGATCCATCGGTTTGGTTCCTGTCGGTCGATGGTGGTCGGGGACGCGATGCTAACCCGGCCGCTGCCGGATGCCGAACGGCTGCGACAGAAAGCGATGCCGGCATGACACAAACGGAATGGCCGCAATGACGCAGGCGCTGCTCAGGCTCAGGCGAGATCGGCGAGCAGGGCTTCGCGCAGCCCGCCCCCGACCTCGATCGCGGCGGCATACGCCGGATGATCGACCCCTGCCGACAGGGCCGCGCCGGTACGCAGCGCCCCGACCATCGGGGCGTCGAGTTCGAAGCGCAGGAAATGCACCGACGAGGTCTTGTCGGCACGGCTGCGTTCGAGGTCCTCATCGGCGATCGCGAACACGCGCGCATGGCCGGCGACCTCGAACCAGACCCGGGTCTCGATGCCGACCAGCACGGACAGTGCCGCGCGCCGCTCGTCGACGTCCGGATATTCGAGCAGCAGCGTCGCCTTCCAGTTGCGCCCGTCCGGGATCAGCGGGTTGTAGGCGGCCAGCTCGTCGTCGATGCCCCCGGGCTCGAAGATGCGCTCGATGCGCAGCATCTCCTGGACCTGGTACTGGATGGTCAGGCGGTCCTCGAAGCAGAGCGTCAGGTGCGCACCGAGCGCGAGCTGGCGGCGCTTCTTGTGCGCGATCACGCGGGCGCGGAAGGCCGGGCGCTCGACGGCATAGCGTTCGAGACTCAGCAGGTCGGCGCGGGTCAGGGCGGTCATGGCATTCCCCGTCAGAGGCCGTAGGCGAGCCGCAGCAGGCTCAGCGGATGCTCCGGGGCGCGGCCGTCGGCGACGCCCTCGGCGATGTGCGTGCCGGCCATCGGGCAGTCGCTGCCGTAGTGATCGGCCTTTGCGTCCTGCACGCGCCGGAACACCGGCCGGCCGATCTTCACCGAACAGCCATGCGTCTCGGCCTTCACGGCGTAGGTACCGTTGTGGCCCGAGCAGCGCTCGATCGCCTCGACCTCGGTGCCGGGGATCAGGCTCAGCAGTTCGCGGCTCTTCAGGCCCATGTTCTGCACGCGCAGGTGACAGGGCACGTGATAGGCGATCTTGCCGAGCGGCTGGCGGAAGTCGGTGCGCAGCAGCCCGGCGCGGTGGCGCAGCATCAGGTACTCGAACGGATCGAACACCGCCTGCGCGACGCGGCGCACCTCGCCGTCGTCCGGGAACAGCAGCGGCAGTTCGCTCTTGAACATCAGCACGCACGAGGGCACCGGCGCGACCACGTCCCAGCCGGCATCGACCCAGCGCAGCAGCTCGGCGATGTTGACGCGCTTGTAGTCCTCGATCGCATCGAGGTTGCCGAGCTCCATCTTCGGCATGCCACAGCAGCGTTCGCGGCGCGTGCTGGCGACCGGGATGCCGTTGTGCTCGAACACCGCGACCAGATCCTCGCCGATGTGCGGCTCGTTGTGATCGCAGTAACAGGTCGCGAACAGCACCACCCGCCCCTGCGTGCGCCCGGCCGGCGTGCCGCGGCGGGTTTCCCGGCGGCGCGCCTTCAGCCGGCTGCGCAGCGACGGGCCGGCGAAGGGCGGCAGCCGGGCTTCGGCCGAGATGCCGGCGACGGCCTCCATGGCCTTGCGCAGCGGCGCCATGGCATTGACGCGGTTGACGGCTTCGGCGACCACCGGAATGCCGGCGAGCGCCCCGACCGTGCGCGTCGAGGTCAGCACGCGGTCGCGCAGGCTGACCTCGCCCTGGCGGTAGCGCACGGCCTTGGCGCGCAGCATCAGGTGCGGGAAATCGAGCGCCCACGGATGCGGCGGCACGTACGGGCATTTGGTCATGTAGCAGAGGTCGCACAGATAGCAGTGATCGGCGACCTGCCAGTAATCACGCTTCGCGACACCGTCGAGTTCCTGCGTCGTGCTGTTGTCGACCAGATCGAACAGGGTCGGGAAGGCATTGCAGAGGCTCACGCAGCGCCGGCAGCCGTGGCAGATGTCGAACACGCGCTGCATCTCCGCGAGCGTCGCGGCCTCGTCGTGGAACTGCGGGTTCTTCCAGTCCAGCGGATGTCGCGTCGGCGCTTCGAGGCTGCCTTCGCGGTGGAGGTTGACGGGCGCGGACATGGGAAGGCCTCCTCGTGCAGCGTGAGCCGCACCGGCACGAAACGCATCGGGGCCGCGTCACGGCGGCCCCGAACTCGCGAACGGACGGGACACCGGCGCGCTCGCGCCGGCGCTCAGAGCTGATCGAGCGCCTTCTGGAAGCGGTTCGCGTGCGAGCGCTCGGCCTTGGCGAGCGTCTCGAACCAGTCGGCGATCTCCTCGAAGCCCTCCTCGCGGGCGGTGCGCGCCATGCCCGGGTACATGTCGGTGTACTCGTGCGTCTCGCCGGCGATCGCGGCCTTCAGGTTCGAGGCGGTCGGGCCGATCGGCAGGCCGGTGGCCGGGTCGCCGCTGGCTTCGAGGTATTCGAGGTGGCCGTGCGCGTGGCCGGTCTCGCCTTCGGCGGTCGAGCGGAACACCGCCGACACGTCGTTGTAGCCCTCGACATCGGCCTTGGCTGCGAAATACAGGTAGCGGCGGTTGGCCTGGGATTCGCCGGCAAACGCAGCCTTCAGGTTGTTCTCGGTCTGACTGCCCTTCAGATCCACGACTCTCACCTCTCACTCATTGCGATGGCAGGCTGCCCGAAGGCAAGACGCCGGTCGCTGCGATGGCGAACCGGCGCACCCCTGACGGGTGCGGCCTAGACTCTAGAAGCGATCCGGGGATTCACCATTCGAAAATCCGCATCGCTGCGATAGCCACGCGCTATGCCCCCGCGTTTTGTCGAGCACAGGGAGGTGAACCCGATGTCGATCCGTGACTGGCCTGCCGACGAGCGCCCGCGCGAGAAACTGCTCGCACGCGGCGCGCAGGCGCTGTCCGATGCCGAGCTGCTCGCGATCTTCCTGCGCACCGGCATGCCCGGCAAAAGCGCGGTCGATCTGGCGCGCGAGCTGCTCGTGCAGTTCGGCAGCCTGCGCGCGCTGCTCGAAGCCGACCTGCGGAGCTTCTGCAGCGGCCCGGGACTCGGCGAGGCCAAGTACGTGCAGCTGCAGGCCGTGCTCGAACTCGCGAGCCGCCACCTCGAATCGACGCTGACGCGCGGCGATGCGCTCGCAAGCGTCACGCACACGCGCCGCTACCTGACGGCGAGGCTTCGCCATCAGCCGCACGAGGTGTTCGCGGTGCTGTTCCTCGACACGCGCCACCGCGTGATCGCCTACGAGGAACTCTTCCACGGCACCATCGACGGCACCTCGGTGCATCCGCGCCAGGTGGTGAAGCGCGCGCTGCACCACAACGCCGCGGCGCTGATCCTCGCGCACAACCATCCGTCCGGCGTCGCCGAGCCGAGCCGCGCCGACGAATCGATCACGCTGCGCCTGAAGGAGGCGCTGGCGCTGATCGACGTGCGCGTGATCGATCACTTCGTCATCGGCGACGGTCAGTCGGTGTCCTTCGCCGAGCGCGGACTGCTGTGATCCGCCTTGCCGCCCGCCGGCGGGCTCTGCTATAAAGCCCGCCTTTCGCGGTCCGCCCGGGTATCCGGCGGTCGCCGCAATCCGCACACTCGTCCGCCGCCGGTGCCGAACGGTGGCGGCATACGCCTGCCCTGACGCGGCGGGCGCGCATTTTACGGAGGCTTTTTCCATGTCCAGAGTCTGTCAGGTGACCGGCAAGGGTCCGATCACCGGTAACAACGTCTCGCACGCGAACAACAAGACGCGTCGCCGCTTCCTGCCGAACCTGCACGAGCACCGCTTCTGGGTCGAGAGCGAGAACCGCTTCGTGCGCCTGCGCGTGTCGAGCGCCGGCATGCGCGTCATCGACAAGAAGGGCATCGATGCCGTGCTGGCCGACCTGCGCGGCCGCGGCGTGAACGTCTGAGCCAACCCCCGGGGAATTCGTCATGCGCGACAAGATCAAGCTCGTCTCGACGGCCGGCACCGGCTACTTCTACACCACCACCAAGAACAAGCGCACGATGCCCGGCAAGCTCGAACTGAAGAAGTTCGATCCGGTCGTCCGCCAGCACGTGCTGTTCAAGGAAGCCAAGATCAAGTGAGCCGCGCCGCGGCCCGCTGACGAAAAGACCCGCTGCGGCGGGTTTTTTCTTGTCCGCCGCCTTCCGCGCTGCTCCCTCGGCCCCGATGCCCGAACTGCCCGAAGTCGAAACCACGCGCCGCGGCATCGCGCCGCACCTGCTCGGACGCACGATCGCGCGCGTGATCGTGCGCGAGCCGCGCCTGCGCTGGCCGGTGCCGCCGGAGTTCGGCGCCAACCTCGAAGCACAGGTGATCGAACGCGTCGAGCGCCGCGGCAAGTACCTGCTGCTCGGCAACGCGCTCGGCTTCGCGCTGCTGCACCTCGGCATGTCCGGCAGCCTGCGCATCCTGCCCGCGAGCACGCCGCCCGGCCGCCACGAGCATCTCGACCTGCTGCTCGACGACGGCCTCTGCCTGCGCCTCACCGACCCGCGCCGCTTCGGCGCCGCGCTGTGGGCCGGCCCCGAGCCGCACGCGCATCCGCTGCTCGCGCATCTCGGCCCCGAGCCGCTAGGCCCCGGCTTCACGGCCGGGGGCCTGGCTGCGCGCGCCGCCGGCCGCAGCCAGGCGGTCAAGAGCTTCATCATGGACAGCCACGTCGTCGTCGGCGTCGGCAACATCTACGCGTCCGAGGCGCTGTTTCTCGCCGGCATCGATCCGCGCCGGCCGGCCGGCAGCGTCACGCCGCCGGCCTGGCTGCGGCTGGTGGCGGCGATCCGTCAGGTGCTCGAAGCCGCGATCGCCGAGGGCGGCACGACGCTGCGCGACTTCGTCGGCGTCGAGGGCAAACCCGGCTATTTCCGCCAGCAGCTGCGCGTCTACGACCGCGCCGGCCAGCCCTGCCGCAGCTGCGGCGCACCGATCGTGCAGATCCGCCAGACCGGCCGATCGACCTACTTCTGCGCGTGCTGCCAGTCCTGAAGCCCCCCGCCGGGCTGCGCTGCACCTGCAAAAAACGCCGTCGGCGGCTTCGGGAATTCGTGTATGTTTAGCCGCGCTTCCGGTCGCCCTGCCCGGCTGTTTCACCCCTGATTCCCTCCCGCCTTCGCCGTCCGGACCATGAGCGAACACGTCATCGAATTGCGCAGTGCCACCAAGGCTTACGGGAAGCAGACGGTCCTGCACGGCGTCGACCTGAAGGTCCGCCGCGGCGAGTTCCTGACCCTGCTCGGCCCTTCCGGCTGCGGCAAGACCACCATCCTGCGCCTGCTCGCCGGCTTCGAATCCCCGACCACCGGCACCGTGCTGCTCGACGGCCAGGACGTGACCGCGCTGCCGCCCGAGGATCGCGGCGTCAACACGGTGTTCCAGAGCTACGCGCTGTTCCCGCACATGACGGTGTACGACAACGTCGCCTTCGGTCCGCGCATCAAGGGCGTCGGCGGCAGCGAACTCGACACCCGCGTCATGGAGGCGCTGAAGACCGTCAAGCTCGACGGCTTCGCGCAGCGCAAGCCCGCGCAGCTCTCCGGCGGCCAGCAGCAGCGCGTCGCCATCGCCCGCGCGCTGGTCAACCGGCCGCTGGTGCTGCTGCTCGATGAATCGCTGTCGGCGCTCGACTACAAGCTGCGCAAGGCCATGCAGATCGAGCTGAAGCAGCTGCAGCGCCAGCTCGGCATCACCTTCGTGTTCGTGACCCATGACCAGGAAGAGGCGCTGTCGATGTCCGACCGCGTCGTGGTCATGAACGCCGGCAACATCCAGCAGATCGGCACGCCGCGCGAGGTCTACGAACAGCCCGAGAACCTGTTCGTCGCCAAGTTCGTCGGCGAGATCAACACGCTGACCGGCACGGTCTGCGCCGTGCACGGCGACGGCAGCTACGACATCGACCTGTTCGGCCACGTCATCGACCTGCGCGCGCGGCGCAGCTTCGCGGTCGGCGCCGAGGTCAGCGTGCTGATCCGGCCCGAGGACCTGCGCATCTGGCGCGAAGGCGAAGGCACGGTCGAGGATCTCGCCGATCTCTTCCCCGGCACGGTCGAGGAAGTCATCTACAAGGGCACGACCGTCGATCTCATCGTGCGCCTGACCGAGACCCGCGAGCTGCTGTCGACGACGCAGTTCTTCAACGAGGACGACGCCTCGGGCAGCCTCCTCGACTACCGCATCGGCGAGCCGGTGCACGTCGACTGGGTCCACGGCTGGGAGGTCATCCTCCCCCATGAGTGACCACGCCCTGTTCAAGCGTGTCGCGATCGGCACGATCGCGGTCTGGCTGCTGCTGTTCGCGTTCGCACCGAACCTGATGGTCGTCATCGCGAGCTTCCTGACCCGCGGCGAGAGCGAGTTCCTGGTCTGGACGCCGACCACCGACGCCTACGCGCGCATGCTCGACCCGCTGTACCTGCACGTCTTCTGGAATTCGTTCTACCTGTCGGCGATGACGACGCTGCTCTGCCTCGTGATCGGCTATCCGTTCGCGTACCTGATCGCGCGCGCGAATCCCGCCGTACGCCCCTACCTGCTGCTGCTCGTGATCATCCCGTTCTGGACCAGCTCGCTGGTGCGCACCTACGCGATGATCGTGATCCTGAACACCAACGGCCTGCTGAACACGCTGCTGCAGTCGCTCGGCCTGATCGATGAGCCGCTCGAACTGCTGTACACCGACGGCGCCGTGATCGCCGGCCTCGTCTACACGCTGCTGCCGTTCATGGTGCTGCCGCTGTATGCGGCGATCGAGAAGCTCGACTGGCGGCTGGTCGAGGCGGCGCGCGACCTCGGCGCGCGCAAGGTCCGGACCTTCGCCTCGGTGATCATCCCGCTGACCTCGCCCGGCATCGTCGCCGGCTGCATGCTGGTGTTCCTGCCCGGCCTCGGCATGTTCTACGTCGCGGACTTCCTCGGCGGCTCCAAGACCACGCTGATCGGCAACCTGATCCAGCGCCAGTTCCTGTCGGCGCGCGACTGGCCGTTCGGCTCGGCGGCGAGCGTGACGCTGACCATCGTCATGGGCCTGATGATCGGGCTGTATCTGCTCGCCGCGAAGCGCGCGAACGCGAAGGTGGAGGTCTGAGCATGAAGGGCCTCGGCCGCGGAGCGTATCTCGCGCTCGTCTACGCCTTCCTGTACCTGCCGATCGCGGTGCTGATCGTCTACTCGTTCAACGATGCCAGGTACTCGCTCTCGTGGCAGGGCTTCACCTGGGGCTGGTACGAGTCCCTGAGCCAGAACGACGACCTGATCGACGTGGCGCTGAACTCGGTGATCGTCGCGCTGCTGTCGGCCACGCTCGCGACCATCATCGGCACGCTCGGTGCCGTCGCGCTGTACCGCTACCGCTTCAGCGGCCGCAATGTGCTCAACGGCCTGATCTTCGTGCTGATCATGTCGCCGGAGATCGTCATGGGCATCTCGCTGCTGCTGCTGTTCGTGACCATGGGGCTGGAACTCGGCTTCACGACCGTGCTGCTGTCGCACACGACCTTCTCGATCCCCTTCGTCGTGGTCACGGTCATGAGCCGCCTGAGCGGTTTCGACAAGTTCCTGATCGAGGCGGCGCAGGATCTCGGGGCGACCGAGTTCCAGACCTTCCGCAAGGTGATCCTGCCGCTGCTGATCCCGGCCGTCGTGGCCGGCTGGCTGCTGTCGTTCACGCTGTCGATGGACGACGTGATCATCAGCTTCTTCGTGACCGGACCGGATTTCGAGGTCCTGCCGCTGAAGGTGTACTCGATGGTGCGCCTCGGGGTGAAGCCGGAAATCAACGCGCTCTCCACCGTGATGTTCGCACTGACGCTCGTGATCGTGCTGATCGCCCAGTCCCTTTTGAAGGAGAGGAAATGAAAAAGCTGCTGCTGGTCACCGCACTGCTCGCCGCGCTTCCGCTCGCGGCGCAGGCCGAAGAGGAAAAGGTCCTGAACCTTTACAACTGGACCGAGTACATGCCGAAGGAGGTCCTGAAGGCCTTCACGAAGGAAACCGGCATCAAGGTCAAGGAATCCAATTACGCCGCGACCGAGGAGATGTATTCGAAGCTCAAGGCCGGCGGCGGCGGCTATGACCTGGTCGTGCCGTCCACGTACTTCGTGCAGCGCATGGCGCGCGAAGGCCTGCTGGAGCCGCTCGACCACGCCAAGCTGCCGAACCTCAAGAACGTCGATCCGAAGTTTCTCGACAAGCCCTTCGATCCGGGCAACAAGTACAGCGTCCCCTACCTGATGTCGCACGTCGGCATCGTCGTCGACGGCGGCAAGGTCGATGTGAGCAGCCTCAAGAGCTGGCTCGATCTCTGGAAGCCGGAATTCAAGGGCAAGGTCCTGCTGATGGATACGGCCCGCGAAACCTTCGCGGTCGTACAGAAGGCGCTCGGGTATTCCGCGAACGATACCGATCCGAAGCACATCGAGGCCGCGTTCAACAAGCTCAAGGAACTCGTGCCGAGCGTGAAGCTGTTCAACGGCGAATCGCCGAAGGTCAGCTTCATCCAGGGCGAGGTTTCGATCGGCATCGCCTGGAACGGCGAAGCCTTCATGGGCTCGCAGGAAAAGAAGTCGCTGACCTACGTCTATCCGCAGGAAGGCGTCGTGCTGGCGATGGATACGATGGCGATTCCGAAGGGTGCGAAGCACCCCGAAAACGCACACAAGTTCCTCGACTTCATCATGCGGCCGGAAATCGCGGCGAAGATTTCCGAAACGCTCGGCTATGCGACGCTCAACGCCGAGGCCGTGAAGCTGCTGCCGAAGAAGCTCGCCTCGAACCGCATCGTCTACCCGACCGACGAAGACCTGAAGAACTCCGAGCTGCTCGAAGACATCCCGACCGAGACGCAGGGCCTGTACGAGAAGTACTGGTCGGAGCTGAAGGTCGGCAAGAAGGTCAAGGGCGGCTGAGCCGTCCGCTTCCGAGGCGCCCGCAAACCCCCGCCGCACCGGCGGGGTTTTTTCTTGCAAGCCCGCCGGCAGCGGCAACACTGACGGCGCGTGCGCCTGCGGTCACGCCTCTGCGGCCCGTGCGGCTTTCGGGTCTGCGGGCCTCGCCGGCAGTGCCCAAGGTTGCGGCTCCCGCCCGCGACCGGCGCATGCGTGTCCCCCTGCTGCCCAAGAGGCCCGCCGATGAACCGTCTGCCGACCCTAGCGCGCCTCGGGGCGCTGCTGCTCGCCCTGCTGTCGAGTCTCGCCTGCGCCCCGGCCCGCGCCGCCGACGAGCGCACGCTGGTGCTGTACAACTGGGCCGAGTACATGCCGCGCCCGGTGCTGAAGCAGTTCACGAAGGAAACCGGCATCAAGGTCAGATATTCGACCTACGACAACAACGAGGCGATGTTCGCGAAGCTCAAGGCCGTCGAGGCCTCCGGCGGCTACGACCTGGTCGTGCCGTCGAGCTATTACGTCACGCGCATGCGCGCCGCCGGCATGCTGCGGCCGCTCGACAAGGACCGGCTGCCGAACCTGAAGAACCTCGACCCGCGCCTGCTCGACAAGCCCTACGACCCCGGCAACGCCTACAGCGTCCCGTATCTGTGGGGCGCGAGCGGCATCGCCGTCGACAGCGCGCGCATCGACCCGGCGACGGTCACGAGCTGGGCCGATCTGTGGAAACCCGAGTACCGCGGCCGGCTGATGCTGCTCGATGACCTGCGCGAGGTGTTCGGCATCGCGCTGAAGCTCGACGGCCGTTCGATCAACAGCCGCGATCCCGACGAAATCCGCGCTGCCTACGAAAAGCTGCTCGAACTGCGCCCGAACGTGAAGGTGTTCAACGCCGAGTCGCCGAAGTCGGTGCTGCTGTCCGGCGAGGTGCGCATCGGCCAGATCTACAACGGCGAGGCCTGGATGGCCGAGCAGGCCAATCCGAAGATCCGCTTCGTGATCCCGAAGGAAGGCCCGCTGCTGTGGGTCGACAACCTCGTGATCCCGAAGAGCGCGCGCCACGTCGAGGAAGCCCACGCCTTCATCGACTTCGTGCTGCGCCCCGAGATCGCGAAGCAGATCGCCGAGGAGGTCGGCTACACGACGCCGAACCTCGCCGCGCGCGCGCTGCTCGCGAAGAAGGTCCGCGACAGCCGCACGGCCTATCCGTCCGATGCCGATCTCGAACGCGGCGAGTTCCAGACCGATGTCGGCGACGCGCTGCCGCTGTACGAGCAGTACTGGTCGAAGCTGAAGGCCGCGCGCTGAGGCCGCGCCGCCTCAGGCCGCCGGGGCCAGGCGCACGCAGTCCTCGCCGGCGGCCCGCGCGGCCTCGACCGCCGTCTGCGCGACCGCCAGCACGCCGGCGGCATCGCGCTCACCGCGGCATTCGACGACGCCGATGCTGAGGCTCACGGCCGGCACGCGCGGCTGCACGCGCAGCTGCCCCTGCACGAAACCGACGCGCAGCCGTTCGAACACGCCGAGGCCGCGCGCAGCCGTGGTTTCGGTCAGCAGCACGCCGATGCCGCCGGCGCCGCAGCGGCCGCTGACATCGGTGCGGCGCAGGTGCGCGACCGTGAAGCGCGCAAGCTGGCGCAGGACGCGGTCGGCGGCGGCGGGGCTGCGGCTGCGCAGCGCCGACAGGCCGTCCGGATCGAGCAGCCCGAAGCTCAGCACCCGCCCGTAGCGCTGGCAGCGCGCCAGTTCGACGCCGAGGCGCCGCTCGAAGTCGGCGGCCGCCAGCAGGCCGCCGGCCGCGGCCTCGCCGTCGGCGACCTCGCTGAGCACCAGCCCCGTGCTCACCACCCGGCGTTCCTGCACCGGCGCGCCGAGCCCGTCGAGCCAGTGCGCGAGGCCGGCGAAATCCTCGGGCAGCGGACCGGTCTCGATGCGGCTCGGCAGGTCACCGAGCAGCGGCGCCACCGCTTCGGCCCAGGCCGTGCCTTCGCTTTCGCCTTCGCCGCCGAGCAGCAGCGCCGCGACCGGCGCCGAATCGAGCGCCGGCACCCCGGCGACGGCCCGGTAACCGGCATGCACCAGCCGCGCGGCGTAGGCGCGGGCGGCGGCGAGATCGCGCCCCAGCACCAGTACGCAGGGCGGCACCGGGCTTCCCGCTGCTGAATCGATGGTCATCACCTGGCCTCCGGCTCTTCGGCAATCTCTGGATCACCGACGAGTATTGCGCATGCCACGAGCCATGGTGCCCGGGTCCGAAGCAATACTGTCGGCTGCCCGCCGGCGGCCTTGAACCGGCGTGCCCGAATGAAGCCGGATCAGTGCTCGCGGTGCGCGGCGAAGGCCAGCTTGTCGACCACGGCCATCAGCAGCGCCGAGACCACGAACACCAGGTGGATGCCGCACAGCCACCAGAGCTGGCGGTCGTCGTAGCGGTCGATCTTCATGAACACCTTCAGCAGGTGGATCGACGACACCGCGACGATCGCGGCCGCGAGCTTGATCTTGACGGTGCCGGCATCGACCTTGCCGAGCCAGCCCGGACGCTCCTGAGCGTCGGCGACATCGAGGCGCGAGACGAAGGCCTCGTAGCTCGACAGGATCACCATGACCAGCAGGTTGGCGACCAGCACGAAGTCGATCAGTCCGAGCACGCCGAGCAGCAGGTCGATCTCGCCGATGTCGGGAAATGCCTGGAAGACATGCACGATCTCGATCACGGCCCGGGCCGAGAACAGCACCAGCACCGCGGCCAGACCGAGGTACAGCGGAACGAGCAGCCAGCGGCTGCCGAAGATCAGGGTTTCAATGCAGCGTTCGATCATGATGCCCGGGCTTGCGCCGGACCCTGCCTGGCAGGTGTCCGGTCAGGGAAATAAAAAAGGCCCCGGCGAGCGGGGCCCGATGGTTCCGGCCGCGGCTCGTCAGCCGATCAGGCCGGACAGGCGCTGATACTTTTCCTGCAGCTGCTCGGGCGTTTCGACGTGGCTCGGGTCATTCGGGATGCAGTCGACCGGACAGACACCGCGACACTGCGGCGTATCGAAATGGCCGACGCATTCGGTACACAGGTTCGGGTCGATGACGTAGATCTCGTCACCCTGCGAGATTGCGCCGTTCGGGCACTCCGGCTCGCAGACATCGCAGTTGATGCATTCGTCGGTAATCATCAGGGACATGGCATGGACCTCCGGCCCGGACGGGCCGTTACTTCACGGAACCGGGCAGCGGTGCCTTCGGCGGCAGTCCGAACTTCTCGGCCAGCGCACGCTCGACCACCGGACTGACGAAGGCGGAGATGTCGCCGCCGAACTTCGCGACCTCGCGCACCAGCGTCGAGGAAATGAACGAGTACTGCTCGGCCGGCGTCAGGAACACGGTCTCGATCGCCGCGTGCAGGCGGCGGTTCATGCTGGCGAGCTGGAATTCGTATTCGAAATCCGACACCGCGCGCAGGCCGCGCAGGATGACGTTGGCGCCGACGTGCTTGGCGAAATTGACCAGCAGGATGTCGAAGCCGCAGATCTCGACGTTGTGCAGGTGACCGAGAATCTGGCGGGCGTGATCGACGCGCTGTTCGAGCGTGAACAGCGGACCCTTGCCGGGATTGGCCGCCACCGCGACGATCAGCCGGTCGAACATGCGGGCGCCGCGCTCGACGAGATCCTGATGACCATTGGTCAGCGGATCGAACGTACCCGGGTACAGGGCAACGACGCTCATGCGGATACCTGTCGGCACTGGTCGGAAAAGGGCGACGGATTATGCGTTGCCGTCCCCGGCCTCACAAGGTCATAAACCTGACCCCGGTCAAGCAGATGGCGTCACGAGCCGATAGCGGACCTGCCCGGCCGTGCGCTCGCGCAGCAGCGTCCAGCCCGGGGGCAGCGCATCGGCGCCGCCCTGCCCGCTCCCGCTTTCGCTTTCGCTTTCGAGATAGACCCGCGCCTGCGGCGCCAGCCAGCCGGCGGCGAGCCGCTCGCAGACCGCCGGCAGCAGGCCGTGGTGAAACGGCGGATCGAGGAACACCACGTCGAAGGGCTGCGCCGGTCCGTCGAGCCAGGCCAGCGCGTCGCGCGTCGCGAGGGCCGCGGTGTCGCCGGCACCGAGCAGCGCGAGGTTGG
Organism: Plasticicumulans sp.; assembly: GCF_035331805.1. Classification (NCBI taxonomy): domain Bacteria; kingdom Pseudomonadati; phylum Pseudomonadota; class Gammaproteobacteria; family Candidatus Competibacteraceae; genus Plasticicumulans; species Plasticicumulans sp. The sequence continues at coordinate 30,309 of NZ_DAOLKE010000007.1, forward strand.
CCGCGAGCGCGCGCGCGAC